>JBEAPM010000123.1:0-4232 GCA_041164445.1 Cyanobacteriota bacterium | reverse complement strand
GGGCGGCTATGGGCAAGGCTGGCAACTTCTGAATCAGATGATTCCGGAAAAACTGAGCTTTAACGGGGAGAATACCCCGGTCTTTTTTGATCAGGTTTTATCCTGGTCTTTTGCTTTTTTTCTCTGGCCCCAAATTTTTCAACGGGTCATGATGGGCAAGTCTGTTCAAGTGATCGAAAAGGCGGCGTGGGGACATTTTGGTCTAGGTCTATTGATTAAATTTGCCTTAATGACGATCGGCATTATGGCCACGGCTGCCCTCTATGGACAAATTACGGATAGCGATCGTCTGGTGGCCGCGTTTTATAGCGATCGGTGGCCCAGTGGTACCTGTTTCGTGACTCTTGCCGTCTTTGCCTGTGGCATGAGTACGATCGACAGTATCTTATTATCTTTAGCCTCCATTTTTACCCGTGATGTGGTGGAACAGGTGTGGCACCGCCCCCTCACAGAAGAGCAAGAATATCGTCTGGCTCAGTGGATTTCTTTAATTACCCTCGGCCTCGCCTGTGCCCTAGCCCTATCCTCCATCGGTCAAGGCTACCTTGCGCCCTTGGTCACCTTTGGGGCCACCTTAGCCACCCTGTTGCTCTGGCCGTTATTGGGGATGTTCTTCTGGTCAGGGGCTACGGCCACCGGGGTTTCCAGTAGTCTGATCTTGGGCTTGGGCTGTATGTTGATGCTACGAATCCTACCGAATGCCCTGCAGCAGCAACTCCCCTGCGGACAAACGACGATCGTTTTTCTGGTCAGTTTGCTCAGCTTTATCCTCGGAAGCCTGCTGAGCAAAGAGAAAGCCGCGTAGGGGATTGTTGAATTTTGTCAGCATCGGCGATATTGACGATCGTTATTCCGAGATTCCATGCTAAGATCAGTAGCTCTTATCAGAGCTTAAAGTACCAGGAGATTTCACACGGGCTGATCCTATGGCTAAAAAGTCAATGATTGCGCGGGACGAGAAGCGCAAAAAAATCGTAGCAAAGTACGCTGAAAAACGTTCAGAACTCAAAGAAAAGTTTGAAGCTGCCACCAGCCAAAAAGAAAAGCTAGATTTGCATCGCCAAATTCAGCAGTTGCCTCGCAATAGCTCCCCCACCCGAGTCCGCAATCGTTGTTGGATGACCGGTCGTCCTCGGGCGTACTATCGGGACTTTGGGCTATGCCGTAATATGCTTCGGGAAATGGCTCACAAAGGCTTGTTGCCCGGTATTGTCAAGTCTAGTTGGTAAGTGACCGTCAGATTCCGGTCGGTTGGTAGTCTTTAACGGTATGCAACCGGAAAATGATGCTGTCTATCTCTTGTGCAATTAACCAGAGGAGATATTTTTGCCATTCTAAGACTTTCCACTGAAAGCGAAACAATTGAATGGACGAGTGCAGCGCTTCGTGCTGCACTCGTCCGCCTTAAGGTGGTCGCCCCATTCAAATCCAAAAGATTCAAGGAAGAGTCCGGTGCTTTGCGTCGGGCTCTTTAGTTTTGCTTGGATCGTCATCCTCGATCGAGGCAACCCGTCCATCAAGAGGTCAGTCCCAGGCGCTGCAAAAACCTGTTACAATGTTAAGCTGATGTTCACATTCTGTAAGAAATTTCAATCCCAGGTTAGGACTCGTCCATGACATCGGAACAAATTTGGCAACGTACTGAATTACTTGGCACTCAAGTCATCACCCGCGACACCGGTAAGCGTCTGGGGTTGGTGAATGAACTGCTCGTAGATGTAAACCGGCGAGAAGTGGTTGCCCTTGGGCTACGGGATAACGCCTTATCCAGAGTCCTACCGGGGGTGGGTATGACCACCTATCTCTATCTAGAAAACATTCGCCAGATTGGGGATGTCATTTTAGTAGACTCGGATGAGGCCATTGAAGATATTGATCCTGAGCGCTACAGTCTCCTGATTAATAGCGAAGTGCGCACGGAAAATAATGAATTTTTGGGACGGGTGCGGAGTTTCAACTTTGATATTGAAACCGGAAAAATTGAAGCTTTAGTGATTGCGAGTCTCAGTGCTGGGGCGGTTCCGGATGTTCTGATTAGTACCTACGAGTTGCCTATTGAGGAAATTGCGAGTACAGGGCCCGATCGTATTATTGTCTTTGAAGGGGCAGAAGAGCGTCTGGTGCAGCTTACGGTGGGAGTCATGGAAAAGCTGGGACTGGGCACTCCCCCCTGGGAACGGGACGACGAAGAAGATTTCAGTTTGCCCATTACCCCCGCTGAAAATCAACTGGGAACGGGTGAACCTCTGCGTCCGCCAGTCTCCGCCAGTAAAAGTAGTTATCAATCCTACGGTCAGCCCTATCGGCAACCCGTGAATATTGCGCGGCCTGCGCCGGAAAGTAATGCTTGGGATGAGGATACCTGGGATGAAGAACCAGAGTTAATCGAACCCGCCCGTCGTCCGGCTACTCAGCAACTGGAAGCGCGTCCCTACTACAACGATTACGAGCCTAGTGGTCGGGAATGGACTGAAGCCATGGACAACGATCGTCCTCGGGAGCGTCCTTTAGAAATGCCTCGTCATTCTAGTCCTCCGCCAGTGTCTGATGATGCAAATTGGGATGACGACGAGGATCATTACGAGGCACCTCGGATTAATATCCCGCAGAAAAAGCGTCAGCTTGAATACGAAGAAGATTATTAGGGCACGTCATTAATTCAGCCTATGCTTCCCGTTGATTATCTGCGCATAAGTCTCATCGATCGTTGTAATTTTCGGTGTCAGTACTGTATGCCTGCAGACTCCGGGACAGACTATGTCTTGCCTCCCAATGCCCTGAGCCGCGACGAAATCACGACCCTGGTGGAGCAGGTTTTTATTCCCTTGGGGTTTTCTCGATTTCGCTTAACGGGGGGAGAACCCCTGCTCCGTGCGGATCTGGTTGAACTGGTGCAGGCCTTAGCCGCCTTACCTGGCGTAGCGGATCTGGCCCTCTCTACCAACGGCTTTTTGCTTCAAGAGCGGGCCGAGGCTTTGTATGCTGCCGGTTTACGACGGCTGAATATTAGTCTGGATTCCCTCAATCCTGAAACCTTTGATCAACTCATTGGTCATCATGGTGCTACCTCACGCTGGCCCGAGGTTTGGCAGGGCATTCAACTCGCCCATCAGCTTGGGTTTAGTCCCCTGAAGCTGAATGTTGTGGTCATTCCTGGTGTGAACGATCATGAGGTTCTGAATTTGGCTGCGTTAACCCTCGATCGAGCCTGGCAGATTCGGTTTATTGAATTTATGCCGATCGGTAATAGTGACTGGTTTAGCGAAAAAGGTTGGATTCCTTCGGCTGATCTGCGTCAGCAATTGGTGCAGACCTGGGGCGACTTAGAACCGGTGGCCGCCGGTCAGGTGGCTGGGGCTGGCCCCGCTGATGTGTATAAAATTCCCGGTGCGCTTGGCAGTGTAGGCTTTATTAGTCAAATGTCAGACTGTTTTTGCGATCGCTGTAATCGCATTCGGCTTTCTGCTGATGGCTGGTTGCGCCCCTGTTTACTGAATGAAACTGGGCAAATTGATCTCAAAACGGCTTTGCGATCGGGTCTGGATTACTCTGTGTTACGGGAACAGGTGCGATCGTTATTGAGGCTTAAACCAGACATTAACTACAAACAACGGGAATCCGGTACTCGGGGGGGAGAATATCAGCGCACCATGTCTCAAATTGGTGGGTAAATCGTTAAGATGACAGGGTGGCAAGATAATCGATCGTGATCTCGTGATCGATCGCCTTGCGTATCCACACTGTTCACCAACCCCGCGCTAAAGCGACGGGGATTATCCGAGCCAATTCGGACAACGTAAGTGGTGAATAGCCCATCGAGTCACTAGATGTTACAGACTTTCCCTAGCTCGGATTTACTCTAAACCTGATTGGCTCAGGTGTTGCGTAAAGGCAAGACATATTTCTAGTGATGGGCGAAGGGACTAAAACGAGTTGGCTGGCTCTCGCCTTATCGGGAACAAAAGCCAGTTCCCTTCGGGGAATGTAAAGCCGTCCTGCGCTATCGCTAAAGGACGGGGTTTCTACCCATTTTTCTGATGACTATGAACCTTGAAACCGTCCGTGAAAAATTGCCGACCCTCGTTCAGGGGCAGGAAGTCTTAGTGAAACTCCTGGAAACCCCAAACCTGGGTACCTTAAGAATTGATGTGAACCAAACTTTAGAAGAACTTGAGGATCTGCTGGCGGATTTAAAGCAAACCTTTCCTGAAGCGTTTTAGAGGGCACCTCGA
>JBEAPM010000122.1:0-6373 GCA_041164445.1 Cyanobacteriota bacterium | reverse complement strand
ACCGTCGTCACTGCCGCCCCTAAGCGATCGTCACCGCCCCACTGATCAATGTAAATCCGATCGCCGGGCTCAATTTTCACCGCATCCCGCGACAGTACATCAATGACAATTTCTAACTGGTTAGGATCTCCCACTTCCAGGAGAGGTGAACCAGCCGTGACATAGCGGGCACTTTCTTCGAGAATTCGCAGCACTTGGCCCGTGGTGGGCGCGGTAATGGCGGTGCGGCGGGCCTCATCCGCGAGACGATCGAGTTCGGCTTCCGTCTGGGCAATCTCGGCCCGATAGGCCGCCAGGAGGTAGTCCGGGTCTTGCTGCTCTGCCCGCAGCAGCGCTAAGGACTGTTGAGCCTCACGAATAGCGGCGATGGCGCTCTGAAGTTCCTGTTGAGCGGCGTTGTGCTCCTGCTCCCGGGCCGTAAAGCTTAACTGCGCCGCCTCCCGGGCCTGTTCTGAAATGGCACCTTGGGCCGCCAGATCAGTAGCCCGATCGCGATCGTGACGGGCCTGTTGTAAGCGGGCGGCAGCACTGGCCACTGCCGCTTCCACTCGTTTCTGCTCCGCTTGGGCGGCGGTAATGCGGCTTTGAGCCTGTTGCAAGGCCTCTGCTTTAGGCCGTAGGGTTTCCACCCCCCGGATCTGCGCTTGTAGTTCCTGGATCCGGGCTTGGCTGGCTTGGACAGCACTGTTCAGTGGCAGGGGATCAATCTGGGCAATCCGCTCATTAGCCGTAACCCGGTCCCCCACTTCTAGGTCAATGCGGCTTAAACGACCATCAACCGGAGCGGAAACAATAAAACGATCGCGGACTCGCGTGCGCCCCTCCGCCTCCACCGTCACCTCCAGGGAACCTGCTTGGACAGTGATCAAATCCACCCGTTTGGGACTGGGACGCAGTGACCAGACCCCCACCCCCACCAGGGTGACAGCCCCTAACCCATAAAGCCAACCCCGTCCCCAGGGCAGTAAGTCACGGGGCAACTTGGCGGAGGGTTCTTGAGGAGTGGACTGGTCAAGGGGGGAACGATCGAGGGGTGCCGATTCCTCCGGTGGCTGGGGCAGCTTAAGATCGTGGGTCATCGGGTTGCTCCTACTCGCGGGTTTTCATGACGGTCACCAGGTCAAGTTGGTTGACTTGTCGCAGGATTAGCCAACCGGAGATCACAGCAGCGATCGTGATGACAGCGATCGCCATCCCATAGGTGAGGGGGGTCACCACCAAGGGCCAACGATACAACTCCGTATCGTAAAAAAAGCTCATTAGAGCGGCCAAACCAAAGCCCATCCAGCATCCCAGGGGAATGGCCACCCCCATCAGCAAAGCCTGCTCTCCCAAGAGGATAAAACCCACCTCTGCCCGGGTGAACCCCATAATCCGCAGGGTGGCTAATTCCCGCCCCCGCTCAGATAGCGCAATCCGAGCTGCATTGTAGACCACGCCAAAGGCAATCACCGTGGAAAAGATCACCAGAACACTGGTAAAAATCTGGAGGTTCCCCATAATAATTTCTTGAAACCGATCGACACTGGTTTTACGCAGGGCCACACTGGCAACCGCAGGGGTTTCCTTAAGCTGTTGGTAAATGGCTTCTAGGGCTTGGGGTTCCACCTTCAAATAGGCCCCCGACAGGGTCGTATCCTCCCGCAGCAGTTGACTCAGAGCCGAAAGATCCATGTAGGCTGCAACCCCAATCCATTCCTGTACTAGTCCCTCCACCCGCACCGATCGCTTGGGCCGTGCCCCTTCCAGCACTTCGATCGTCAAGATGTCCCCGGGGGTTACGCCGAGGAGGGTGGCGAGCTTGTCCGTTAAGAGAATGCCCTGCGGGGGAAGATGGACTAGGTTTAAATCACGATCCATTAAGCGCCGTAACTGACTATCCCTGGGGAGCCCCGTGAGTCCTCCCCGATAGGTGCGCTGCTGAAAGCGGAGACGAGCCGGGACAACCCGAAAAGGTTCTGCGCGGATCACCCCAGAGAGGTGCAGCAGGTCAAACTGGGCACGGTTGGAAAGGGGTTCTGTAAAGGACAGGGTGATGTCCTGTTGCTGAATCTCTTGAAACTGGACGCGGATCAGATAACTGATGGCATCCTCAAAGGAGTGCCCCACCACCAAAATGGCTACGGCGAGGGCTACCCCCAGAATATTCAACCCGGCTTTGATAGGCTGACGCTCCACATTGCGGAGAATAATGCGTCCCGCCGGAGAAAAGAACCGCTGTAACCCAAACAGTTCCACCACGGTGAGGCGAAAGACCTTCGGGGGTTCGGGACGCATGGCCTCTGCGGGCGGTAATTGGATCGCCTGCTGCACCGCCAGAACAGCACCCAGGATTGCCGCCGCCAAACTCACACCAAGAGAGATGATGACGAGACTCGGCTCCACCACAAAGGTGAGCACCGGGAAGTGGTAGTAATTCGCATAGTTGCGGGTAACGGCTTCCCCCATCCAGAGCCCCAACCCTAACCCCAGCAAGCCGCCGAGCATCACCACTAAGGTCACGAGTTTGAGGTAATGCAGCCCCACCTCCCCGTTGCTGTAGCCAAAGGCCTTGAGCACCGCAATTTGATCCCGTTGGGTACTGACCAAGCGCCCCAGGAGAAGGTTCAGTAAAAAGGCCGCAATACCCAAAAAAATGATCGGCATAACCACGGCGGTGGCTTGCAAACTGGTAATTTCATCGGAGAGAAAACGATGGGAGATTTGATCCTCCCGCCCGTAAGCTCCTAGCCCTCCATACTGTTCCAGGAGGCGATCGAGTTGAAACAGCACCTCCGGTTCGCTGGCATTGGGCGTAAGGGACAGGGAAACATCGTTAAAAGCCCCCTCCAGATCAAAGGCTAGCCCGAGGGCTTCCCGTCCCATCCACATCACCCCAAAGCGCTGGTTGTCCGGTAGTAGGTCGGTGCCCCGAATTTCGTAGACATATTCCGGAGAGAGGGCAAGACCGACAATCCGCAGGGCTTGCCAGCGACCATTCACGATCGCTCCCAAGGAGTCCCCGACAGTCAAATGATTCGCCGCCGCAAAGGTTTCACTGAGAATCACCTCATCCCTTTGCCCCGGTGAAACAAACCGTCCTTCCCGCAGCGCCAAGCGATTCAACAGCGGCAAGAGTTGTCCCGATTCCGATCGTTTCGGCAGAGAAATCAAGCGTCCCGTTGCCGGTTCCTGCAAACCAGGAATATCAACAATCACATCCCGCACCACCCGGGTTTGCACCTGTTGTACCCCTGGAATCGCCAAAATACGCTGGCGCAGATCCTCTGGAGCCCGCTTCACCTGCACGAAAACATCCCCAAAGCGATACTGGCTGTAATAGGTCTGCTGGGTCAATTGCAGGGAATCGTAAGCACTCAGCATGGTGACCATACTGGCAATGCCGCAGGCCACAATCAAAACGATCGCCATGACCTGTCCCCGGAGGTGCAAGAGATCACGAATGAGTTTGCGATCGAGGGAGAGCATGGTTAGGATCGGCTCAGTCGGCTTATGGTTGCAGGAATGACTTACGATTGACGGCCAAAATCGCGATCGTAGTGGAACGCAGAATCAGGTTCAAATTCTTCCGTTGCGCCTGGATTAATCTTAACAAACTGAATTTCATCGATGGACGTTTCCTCAATATCAGAAATCCCAATCAATTTGAGGTAACGCTGTAACAGATGCTGGGCAGTCTCCACCGTGTCTAGACGAAAATTCAAACGAAACAAGAAAGCGCTGGAACGCTGCATTCGCGCTGCCTCATCTTCTGACAGCGCTTCCCAAATTTTGAGAATCACGCCCTGTGGAGTCGTTTGGATTTGATAATGAAGCTGGTACGCTTGGTTCATTTAGGATAAAGATTTCGCTGAGCCAACCTCTCTAATCAAACTTTAGCCGTTCTGGCTAATCATGGAAAGTTCCAAGAAGATTGTGGTATAAGGCCATTTATTTTAGATCGCCAAGGAGCAAATTGGGGCACGAGAGCCAAGAAACCATAAAATTAGCGGAGGTGTCTCCCTCAACACAGACCAGAAACACCCGCTCCAGGGGCTCTTACTTCGCCGTCCCTGCGATCCCCTCAATGGGTTAAAATTTGGGGCTAAAGTCTTGTGAATTTCTAAGCTCCCATGTTGACTCCTCTCTCCGGCGATCACATCCGACAAACCTTTTTGGATTTCTATGCGGCACGACAGCATCAGATTCTGGCCAGTGCCTCCCTCGTGCCGGAGGATCCCACTGTCCTGCTGACGATCGCAGGGATGCTGCCCTTTAAGCCGATTTTCCTGGGCCAGCGTCCGGCCCCGAGTCCACGGGCGACCACTTCCCAGAAATGTATCCGCACGAATGACATTGAAAATGTCGGACGCACCAAGCGACACCATACCTTTTTTGAAATGTTGGGCAATTTTAGCTTTGGAGATTATTTCAAATCCCAAGCGATCGCCTGGGCCTGGGAGTTGTCTACGGCGGTGTTCAAGTTACCGGCGGAATCTTTGGTGGTGAGTGTGTTTGAGGAAGATGATGAGGCTTTTGAGATTTGGGAGAAAGAGGTCGGAGTTCCCCGGGATCGGATTATTCGCATGGGTGAGGAGGATAATTTTTGGGTGTCTGGGCCTACGGGGCCCTGTGGACCTTGTTCGGAAATTTACTACGACTTTCAGCCCGAGGCGGGGTTGCCGATCGATTTAGAGGATGATAGCCGCTTTATTGAGTTTTATAACCTGGTGTTTATGCAATATAACCGGGATGCAGAGGGGCAATTAACCCCCCTACAGGCTCAGAATATTGACACGGGGATGGGGTTAGAGCGCATGGCCCAAATCCTGCAGGCAAAACCCAATAATTATGAAACGGATTTGATGTATCCCCTGCTGGCAAAAACGGCAGAAATTGCAGGGTTATCCTATGAGGACGCAGCAGAAAGTAGCAAAATTTCTTTTAAGGTCATTGCGGATCATTTGCGGGCGGTGACTCACTTAATTGCAGATGGGGTAACGGCTTCTAATTTAGGACGGGGGTATATTTTACGGCGCTTAATTCGTCGGGTGGTGCGCCATGGTCGGCTCTTGGGAATTAATCGCCCCTTTACCGTAGAGATGGCAGAGGCAGCGATCGTTTTGATGGAGGAAGCCTATCCCAATTTGCGGGAGCGGGAGAGTGGCATTAAGGGCGAATTAGAACGGGAAGAATCCCGCTTTTTAGAAACCCTCGATCGTGGTGAAAAACTCTTAGCGGATGTGATTGAAACGGCACAAAAACAATCGGAAAAGGTGATCAGTGGTTTAGATGCCTTTACCCTCTACGATACCTTTGGCTTTCCCTTGGAACTGACCCAGGAGATTGCCGAAGAACAGGGCTTAACGGTGGATTTAGAGGGCTTCACTGCGGAAATGGAAAAGCAGAAGGAGCGGGCTCGCTCTGCCCATGAAACGATCGACCTCACGGTGCAGGGTTCTCTCGATCAACTGGCGGATCAGGTACACCCCACCACCTTTTTGGGCTACACAGATCATCAATCAGAAAGTGCCGTTGTAGTAGTGCTGGTGCAGGGCGAAGCGGTGGAGGAAGCTACTGCGGGCACCGAAGTACAGGTAGTCCTCAATGAAACGCCTTTTTACGGGGAGTCCGGTGGTCAAGTGGGGGATCGGGGCTACTTTGTTGCGGGAGATACGATCGTGCGGATTCACGATGTACAGAAAGAGTCCGGCATTTTCATTCATTTTGGTCGGGTAGAGCGGGGAATTCTTAAACCGGGCGATCGGGTGCAAGCCAGTATCGATCGCGCCTGCCGCCGACGGGTACAGGCGAACCATTCCGCCACTCATTTACTGCAAGCAGCCCTGAAAGCGATCGTCGATCCCAGTATTGGTCAAGCAGGGTCTTTAGTGAGTTTCGATCGTCTCCGCTTTGATTTCAACTGTCCCCGTGGAATCACTAGTGAGGAACTACAACAAATAGAAGATCAAATTAATACATGGATTGCGGAAGCCCACGAAGCCGATGTGGCGGTGATGCCCATTGAGGATGCTAAAACCCGGGGAGCGGTGGCCATGTTTGGGGAAAAGTACGGTGCCGAAGTGCGGGTGATTGACTTTCCGGGAGTATCCATGGAACTGTGCGGCGGGACCCATGTGCGTAACACTGCCGAAATTGGAGCCTTTAAGGTGATTGCAGAGTCGGGGATTGCCTCCGGAGTACGACGCATTGAAGCGGTGGCTGGGCCCGCAGTCTTGGACTACCTTAAGGTCCGGGAAGCTGTGGTTAAGGACTTAGGCGATCGTTTCAAAGCGAAGCCAGAAGAGATTTGTGATCGAGTGACGGCCCTCCAGGACGAACTGAAAGCGACCCACAAGGAACTGAGTCAGGTCAAGTCCGAACTGGCGATCGT
>JBEAPM010000121.1:0-7194 GCA_041164445.1 Cyanobacteriota bacterium | reverse complement strand
AAGTTGTAAAGACTCCATGGGGTTACAGGGGCAGTTGATCTTCGCCATCCAAGCGCATATCCCAACTGGCGGATAGCACTTCATTCATCATGGCTTCTAAGGCGGCGACCTTGAGGGAGCGGCACTCTGCTTCCTGGAGTGGATTGTTCAGGGGAATCAGGCGTAAGCGGCGGTTTTCCTGAATTAAATCAAATTGTGAGAGGGAATCGGGGGATTGGCTTAATTCTAAGCAATCAAAACTCGCAACATTGAGGTAGAGGGTATGGTTAGCTACCAAAGTGGACAGGGTTGGGTCAGAAAATACATCCATGACCAGGCCTTCCCCCGTTGCCATAATGCGATCGTCCTGAAAATGGAAATAACGCACTTGTCGCAGATCATTAAGCAGGCGCTGCATATCATCTTTCTGGACAATAACGCCCTTGTCTACAATACAAGGAGCCGGCAGCGGACTGGGTGATGAATAATTCATAACATTGGCCTGAAAATAAAAACCGGACAAATCACAAGGCTATATCCCTTAACAGGATTAATCTCCTCTTATCCTAACCTACCGCTTGTCTGACGGCATCAACCATCAAGACATCATCATAAAATCTACAGGCTTTCCACTGAAAGCGGGAACGTTTCATCAAAGAGTGCAGCGCGGAGCGCTGCACTCTTTGGCCTGAAGTGGGGACGATGGGTCAAGAAATCATCCGGATGAGTACCCAGGATGAAACCGATCCCTGAAGATCTGGTAACCCTTAGCGATGATCGTCAGAGTTCTGGACTGAATGGATGACTTGCCCTAGGAGGCTTTTAGGCTACTGACGGGGGGTAGGGGATCCAACCGGAGGGGAACCATATTTTCTAAATTGGCTTTACTAAAGTCCGTTTGCTCCAGCAGGGACGGACGAATTTCCACAAAGGCTAGTTTGGCTCCGTCTAGCTTGGCTCCCTTCAGGTAAGTCCCTAGGACGATCGCTTTGGAGAGATCAGCGTTACACAGGTTAGAGCCTTCTAAGTTTGCCCCACTGAGATCAACTGCCATGAGCTTAGCGTCTTGTAACTGGGTGCGGTGGCATTCGGCTAAGGCTAGATTTGCCCCTTGCAAGCTGCTGTTTTTGAGATCGGCCCCCGTAATATAAGCTCCAAATAAATCCACACCTTCGAGGTTCGATTTTTGCAGGAGCGTGCGACGTAAATCTGCGCCAAACAAATTAGACCCCTTGAGGGTAATTTCCGTTAAATCTGCACCATAGAAATTAGTGCCCAATAAGTGACAACCGATTAACTTGGCTTTCACTAAGGTGGAGCCTCGAAACAGACTATAGAGGAGGGAGCAGCCCTCAAAGGTGGCGTGGGTTAAATTAGCTTGGCTAAAATTAATCCGGTTCAAGTTTTGGTGGCTTAAGTCAAGGCCGGTGAGGTCTGGATAAATGGTGGGTTCTGCCTGCCGCCATGCATTCCAATGGCTCACCCCTTTAGATAGATGGGCAACGTGCTCTGGATGACTCATACTTAATCCCAGAAAGCTTAAATAATTTTGATCCTTTTTACAGAGACTCCATTTTGAATCAGGAACTTGACTGGGTACCTCGCAAAATTCAAAATGGGGTGCCACTTTCCACCTATTCAGTCAGGATTTTGGCCGCGTGCAAGTGGCCCGTCATACAGAGTTGAGGTGCCCTATGATTGCCCGTCTGAGTAAAATCTGGATTTATCCCATCAAAT
The DNA here is from genome assembly GCA_041164445.1 of Cyanobacteriota bacterium. Taxonomy (GTDB): domain Bacteria; phylum Cyanobacteriota; class Cyanobacteriia; order Prochlorotrichales; family Prochlorotrichaceae; genus JBEAPM01. The sequence goes on along the minus strand of JBEAPM010000121.1, from coordinate 5,478 downwards.
CTCTCGATCCCTTGTCCGTAGACCAAGTACGACTAACGGCGGCTGGATCCCTCTACAACGATCGTCGCTGGGGGGTGGTCAACGCTCAAGGGCAGTGGATCAATGGCAAGCGTGATCCTCGGGTGCATCGGCTGCGGGCCCAATTTACCCTGGAGCAGGAAGAGATTGTTGCGGTTACCCTCCAAGCACCGCAACACCCCACCGCCAGCTTTAGGTTAGTTAAGGACGATCGGCAGGACGATCGCCCTCAGTTGGAAGCCTGGCTGAGCCGTTATTTTGAGCAGCCGGTAGAGCTACGGGAAAATCCAGAGCAGGGCTTTCCCGACGATCGCCAATCTCCTGGCCCCACGATCGTTTCTGAGGCGACGTTAACCACCGTGAGCCAGTGGTTTCCAGGTCTGGACGTGGCGGAAATCCGCTTACGCTTTCGGGCAAATCTAGAATTAAGTAACGTACCGCCCTTTTGGGAAGATCAACTCTTTGGCATGAAGGGTAGCGATCGGGCCTTTCGCCTCGGCTCCGTGGACTTTTGGGGAGTCAATCCCTGTTTACGCTGTGTTGTCCCTACCCGAGATCCCTATTCTGGCCAAGTCACCCCTAACTTTGTCTCCCATTTTGTGGCCCAACGACGGGCCCAGTTGCCCCCCTGGATTGAGGATCCCTCCCACTTTGATAATCCCTATCGGCTCACGGTCAATACCCGCATCGCGGCTCCCTCCCCTGACCCACGGCTCTGCCTAGGGGATACCCTCACCCTCTAAATCCCCGCAGGCCGTCTTCGGTTCGGCTTTCCCCTGAAAGCGAAACAATTTAAGGGCAGAGTACACTGCAGTCTTCCGCCTTAAGTTAGTCGTCTTTGTCTTTAGTCTTTACAGAATCTACATAATTCAGCCCCGTGGAAAGCGCTGTACCTAGCTTTGAATGCCTCTCCTAACAGGCATTTTCGGCATTTTGCTCAGATTTCTGCCCATGTTATTGAAATGTGAGGTTTGTGTAAAGGCGCACCTTTTCCACCCACTTCGAGGGGAGCCTCCCTTACAGTTAAGGTAATTCATCAAGTTGTCCTCAAAACCATCCCTAGGGTGCTTTATGCTCTAAGACTCTCTGCAGTCTTGCCGTCAGTGCATTCAAAATCTATCGGAGGTTAATATGCTTGCTCAAGAAACCCTGACCCCAAAATGGAGCTACACCAATGTGGTGGAAGCGTTAGTCGAAGAAGAAGTTGAGCGCCAAGTTCAGGCGTTACCCGTAGAAGTTCGTCGCTTCATCCGCCCCATCGAAGTGTTGACCTATGCCTTAAATCGCCTCAATCCCCTGTATGCCTGTAGTGAAAAGGGCATCAAGGCCCAGCGTCAAAAGGCCATCAATCAGTATGGTCATCAGATTGCCCAAGTGGTGACCTGGGGCATTCGAGCCGTCCAGAAAGATCCTCTGCGTCGGTTCAAGCCGATCAAAACAGAACCGATTCCAGCCCCGGAAGAACTAGCAGCGTTAGAGTCTGTGCGACGCTTGCTGCAAGATACTACAGTCACTTGGGAGACCCTCGAAGCGCGGATTCACGCGATCCGTCAAACGGAAGTCGAAAAGCGAAGAGCAGCCCACCAGGAGAGTCAATTTTCCGATCCTTTGCAACCGAGACGCGAATCTCAATTACAAGCCGTATCCTGGAAAGACTATAAAAATCGGCGGACAGCCAGTGAGAAGCACAATATCCATATGCATCGGTCAACCAGTGGAGCGGCAGGAAATCTCCGTCTGATGGGGTAATCGAACACCTTTGTGATCTCCTGTGATCCCTTTTCCGTGTATCCTAGATACGCTGTCTTGTCTTCGCTTCCCTGAATCTCTATGTCTCAAGCTGCCTTACAAGAACGTACAGTGCCCCAATACCAGGCGAGTCCGACGGAAGTCTCCCGCGAAGAGGGGTTACTGCTTTACGAAGATATGGTATTAGGACGTTTTTTTGAGGACAAGTGCGCCGAAATGTACTATCGGGGCAAAATGTTTGGCTTTGTTCACCTCTATAACGGTCAGGAAGGAATTTCCACCGGGGTGATTAAGTCCATGCGCTCCGATGATTATGTGGGGAGTACCTATCGGGATCACGTTCATGCCTTAAGTGTGGGCGTTCCTGCCCGGAATGTGATGGCCGAACTTTTTGGTAAGGAGACGGGTTGTAGTAAGGGGCGGGGGGGATCGATGCACCTGTTCTCCGCCGAGCATAATCTCTTGGGGGGATTTGCTTTTATTGGGGAAGGTATTCCGGTGGCCTTAGGGGCGGCGTTTCAGGCTCGTTACCGCCGCGAAGTCATGCAGGATAGTCAATCCGATCGGGTTTCGGCCTCTTTCTTTGGGGATGGCACCACCAATAATGGTCAGTTTTATGAGTGCTTGAATATGGCGGCACTCTGGAAGTTACCCATTTTGTTTGTGGTGGAGAATAATAAGTGGGCGATCGGGATGGCCCACGATCGGGCGACTTCGGTTCCCGAAATTTATAAGAAAGGGGAAGCCTTTGGTTTGCCGGGCTATGAAGTGGATGGCATGGATGTGTTAGCGGTGCGGGCGGTGGCCAAAAAGGCGATCGAGCGGGCCCGGGCTGGGGAAGGGCCAACCCTGATTGAGTGTTTAACCTATCGCTTCCGGGGTCACTCCCTCGCGGATCCCGATGAATTACGATCGAAGGAGGAGAAAGAGTTCTGGTTAGCCAAGGATCCCATTAAGCGTTTGGCGAAACACCTCACCACCTATAATTTGGCTACGCCGGAAGAATTAAAGGCGATCGAGAAAAAAATTGATGGTGTTATTGAGGATGCCATTAAATTTGCCTTAGAAAGTCCTGAACCGAAGCCTCAGGATCTCTACCGCTACATTTTTGCTGAAGACTCCTAAGCGCTTTGGATTCTAGCGGTTGTGAACAGGGACTAACTGAAGGCGAGGGAGTGCGACACTCTCTCGCTCTTTTTTTCGCGTGAAGCACCCTTAGCAGAGCAGAGGTTGATTTGCCAAGGGCTGATTTGCGTTGTCCGGAAACCGACAATCTTGACTATGATCAATGGGTTGTCCTACTGCCGTGGATGACCGGCCCTCGCGCTTCTCTGGAAACGCCGAACCCACAGGTCTGCAAGCTCTGGAATCCCCCTGGGATACCTCTGGAATGTCGCTAAAATACCCCTGGGAGGAGTACCGGTTTGAGATCCATCCCCGGCGATCGGGATGGGTACAACCGAATCCCCAAGACTTCCTGGAATTCTTGCCACCGGTTGTATGTTCTAGAAGCAAGAGCGCAGGCATAGTACCAGAACATCATGGTTCAAGTGCCTTATTACGCCACGAACAGGAGTTTAATGATGTCTGAAATTTTTAAGGGCTTTGAAGATCTTCTAAAATTAGCTCAGGTTTTAGAAGAAAAAGCTGCAAAGGGAGAACTGAAGACCGAAGTGCAGTTTAGCAGTCGTCCCTTTAGTAGTATTCCTCGGACGGGGAATATTCCTCGTTCCCCTGGGAGTGCCAGGAGTGCGGGGGGATCCCCTTCTGGCAGTGGTTTTGGTGTGTCGAGAACGACTGCTACCCCTGCGAGTTCTGCTTCAGTAGAGGTTCCTGTGGAAAGTATTGGTAAAACGGATCTGCCGGAGATTGGAGGACTCAGTGAGAGTCTCCGGGAACTGAAGGAGTTGGTGGGCATTCCCCTGAAACGTCCAGAACTGCTGCAACAACTGGGGCTAGAGCCTCCGAAGGGGGTGTTATTAGTGGGGCCACCGGGCACGGGGAAGACCCTGATGGCGAGAACCCTGGCGGCGGAACTGGGGGTCAATTACATTACCATTGTGGGGCCAGAAATTATTGGAAAGTATTACGGAGAAGCGGAAGGTCGGTTGCGGGGGATTTTTGAGCAGGCAGCCCGATCGGCCCCCTGTCTAATTTTTATTGATGAAATTGATAGTTTAGCCCCCGATCGTTCCCAGGTAGAAGGGGAAGTGGAAAAGCGGATTGTGGCCCAACTGCTGGGTCTGATGGATGGCTTTAATTCTACGGCGGGGGTGATGGTGCTAGCGGCGACTAATCGGCCCAATCACCTTGATCCGGCCCTGCGTCGTCCTGGTCGTTTCGATCGTGAAGTGGTTTTTCGGGTCCCGGATCGGGCGGGTCGTTTAGAAATTCTCGAAATTCTGACCCGATCGATGCCCCTAGCGGCAGATGTGCAGTTGGGAACGATCGCGGATCATTGTCTGGGGTTTGTGGGGGCGGATCTCAAAGCGATTTGCCAAAAAGCGGCTTATACGGCCCTGCGGCGGAATGTGCCGGACTTGGATGCCCCTAGTCCACCGGAAATGGTGGTAACGGCGGCGGATTTTGAGGAAGCGGTGGCGGCCATTAAACCCTCAGTGTTGCGATCGGTAGAGGTGGAAACGCCCCAAATTACCTGGGAAGAAATTGGGGGGCTGACGGACATTAAACAAACCCTCCAGGAAGCAGTGGAAGGGGCGCTACGCTACCCTGAACTGTATCAGCAAACCAAAGCCCGAGCCCCCCGTGGCATTTTGCTATGGGGCCCGCCGGGAACGGGCAAGACCCTCTTAGCCAAGGCGGTGGCGGCCCAAGCCCAGGCGAATTTCATTGCGGTGAATGGCCCGGAATTACTGAGCCGCTGGGTGGGGGCATCGGAACTGGCGGTGCGCGAACTGTTTGCCAAAGCTCGCCAAGCGTCTCCCTGTGTGGTCTTCCTCGATGAAATTGATACCCTGGCTCCTGCCCGAGGGGGCGTGACGGATGGGGGGGTAAGCGATCGTCTAGTGGGGCAACTGCTGACGGAAATGGATGGTTTACGGGGCACGGATCAGGTTTTGGTGATTGGAGCCACGAACCGCCGCCCTGTCTTAGATCCGGCGCTGCTGCGATCGGGCCGTCTTGATCTCCAGTTCAAAGTGGATCTGCCCGATGAAAGTAGTCGTTTAGCCATTTTGCAGGTTCACAATAGCGATCGACCCTTAGCCTCGGTTGATTTGGCCCATTGGGCCCAGCGCACAGAGGGCTGGAATGGTGCAGATTTAGCTCTGTTCAGTAATCAAGCTGCTCTGCAAGCGATTCGGCGGTATCAGCAAGGTAGTCATCTTTCGAGTCCGGTTGAGTTGGATCCGACTCAAATCTTGATTGAGTCTGAAGATTTTGAGTTGGCTTATGTTGCCCTAGAGGAACAGAAAAATACGCCGATGTAGTTTCGGCTGGTTTTGAGAAGTAAGGAAGTGGTTGTCCTGCGATCGTTAAACGATCGTTTTTGGATGACCACTTTTTGTTTTGTCGCTTTTGTTTCAATCCCTGGTGGGATTTTGAGTTAGTTGGAACTCGGTGTGCTGCTGCGGTATCGGTTCAGAAACTGGTCTCAATCCCCTGGCTGACTGACACATCTCCAAAAGATAGTGATAGCCTTGCCCCCCGGTCATTTAGGTAGAATAGTAAAAAGTTCGTATCCGTTCCACT
>JBEAPM010000120.1:0-11909 GCA_041164445.1 Cyanobacteriota bacterium | reverse complement strand
GGTTCACCTACTTAGGCGGCAGTCCAGCTTCCCCTAAAAATTTTCCGTTTTAAGCAGAAAGCCCAAAACTATGGTGTTAAGGTGATGAGGTCTTTCTGAACCTTGCCATACCATGATCGATCGTCGCTGGATGCTCCGTATTGCCAAACTGCTGATTCTCCTGCTCCTGCAACTGGGGATTTTCCTGGGGGGCAGTTTCACCCAGCCAGCCCTAGCATTAACGACTGAGCAGAAATTGCTGAATGAAGCTTGGCGGATTGTCAATCGGGCTTACCTTGATGACTCTTTTAATGGTCAAAATTGGTGGTTTGTGCGCCAAGAGGCGCTGAAGCAATCTCTGCCGACCCGTACTGCGACCTATGATGCGATCGATTCTATGCTGGCGAGTTTGGGAGATCCCTTCACCCGATTGTTACGCCCGGATCAATATAAAAGTTTGCAGGTCAGTACGTCTGGGGAATTGACGGGGGTGGGTTTGCAAATTTCCTCGGATCCCGATACCCGTGAGGTGATTGTGGTCACGCCAATTCCGGGGTCTCCAGCGGAAGCAGCGGGGATTCAGTCCGGCGATCGAATTCTTACAATTGATGGGGTAGACACCCGCAGCCTGAGTTTGGAGGAGTCCGCCAGTCGGATGCAGGGGATTAAAGGGACTGAAGTGAAGTTAGAGGTACAGCACCGCGATCGTGAAACGGTGGAACCGATCGTTCTGAGGCGAGATGTGATTACTTTGAATCCGGTGATTGCTCAGTTGAAGACCGAGGCAGAGCTTCCCCCGTTGGGCTATGTCCGGCTAACCCAGTTTAGCGGTCAGTCCAAGTCAGAACTTGCCAGTAGTCTCCGATCGCTTCAGGAACAGGGCGCAGAAGAATTTATTTTGGATCTGCGAAATAATCCCGGGGGGTTGCTCCAGGCTGGTATTGAGGTCGCCCGACTCTTCATTGATGAAGGTGCGATCGTCTATACCGTCAATCGTCAAGGATCCTTAGGGATATTTCAAGCTAGTGCCGAAGCCATTACCAATGCCCCCCTCGTGGTTTTGGTCAATCAGGGAACCGCTAGTGCTGCCGAAATTCTAGCGGGAGCCCTACAGGAAAACGATCGGGCAACCTTATTAGGGGAAACCACCTTCGGCAAAGGTCTGATTCAGTCCCTATTTCAATTATCCGATGGGGCGGGTATGGCGGTGACGGTCGCAAAATATGAAACCCCTCAGCACCACGATATTAATAAATTAGGCATCCAACCCGATCGGGTCATTTCTGGACAGCCCTTAAAATTAGAGGAAGTTGCCACTGAAGCGGATCCCCAATACCAAGCGGCTCTCCAGGTGCTTCGAGACAGTCTATGAGTTGGTTTTTCCTGGCCTTTGGAACCGCCTGTTGTGAAGCCACAAAAGATTTGCTGAGCAAGAAAACCCTCGCCACTAAGCCCGCTGTTGTCGTTACCTTTTGGCTCTGTACGCTAACCTCCTTGGCAATGCTGCCCCTGTTGATATGGCAAGGGCTTCCGCCCCTCACTTCCACCTACTGGCTGGCCCTAGGCAGCAGCACCTGTCTCAATACGACGGCATTTCTGCTCTACAACCGTGCCCTTAAGGTGACGGATTTATCCCTGGTGGTCCCCATGGTGACCCTCAGTCCCCTCTTTATGTTCGTCACCTCTCCGCTCATTGTGGGGGAATTTGGGCAATGGTCAGACTTTGGAGGGAGCCTCCTTCTCGTCTTCGGGTCTTACATCCTCAATTGGGAAAAGCGATCGACCGGGTATCTTGCGCCATTACGATCGCTCTGGAAAAATCCGGGCTCTCGGCAAATGCTCATCGTGGCTTTTATCTGGAGTTTTACCGCCAATATTGATAAGGTGGGCATTCAAAATTCCAGCATTTTTTGCTGGATTCTTAGCTTATATGCCACGATCGCCCTCAGTCTGTTGGGGCTCATTTGGCGGCAAGGGCGGACGGCAGAAATCAAACCCCAGCGCAGTCTGCTCTACCTCATTGGTTTTATGGGAGCATTCCACGCTTTGGGGATTGTCTTGCAAATGCAGGCCTTAAAGTTGACCCTCGTGGTACGGGTGATTAGTGTAAAACGATTGAGTGCTCTGATTGGCGTTCTTTTCGGTGCTCTCTTTCTCAAAGAAATCGGTCTACGTCATCGATTACTCGGAGCCGGGTTAATGGTGGCAGGGGTGGCATTGTTACTTTAGTTAATAATTTCAGATCGCGGTTGAAACCCTCAGATCCCTTACCCTGCAGCGGAAAGAGCAACTCTAGGTAAGAGAGGATCGTGGATTTGAGGCGAGAGTAAGGGGGAATTATTACAATCCTGCAACTTTTTAGCGTTAGGGATTCATTGAGGTTACCCTCTAACGGTAAACTGGTCGCTATGCCGCTTGCCGTTTGTTCTGGTTTCGATCGCTTTCGCTTGCTGTTGGCAAAGTAATTTGACACAGTAAAAGGGACGCTCTAACCTAACAAGTTCCACGGTTTCAAGCAAATCTCAGGCTAATATGATGCTCGTCTGGAGTCATTAATCAATGTCTCATAAGGTTAAAATTTACGACACCTGCATCGGCTGCACTCAGTGCGTTCGTGCTTGTCCGCTCGATGTACTGGAAATGGTTCCTTGGGACGGTTGTAAAGCTGGTCAAATTGCATCTTCCCCTCGCACGGAAGACTGCGTTGGCTGTAAGCGTTGCGAAACCGCTTGTCCTACTGATTTTCTTAGCATCCGGGTTTACTTGGGTGCAGAAACTACTCGCAGTATGGGCTTAGCCTACTAGGTATCTTTCCATTCTTTTGCTCAATTTCAGTTTTTGAATGGCATTTAGTAAAACGCTTTATTTGCGGGGGAGGGTTACTTCCCCGCATTTTTTGTATTGGGTAATTCTAGCCTGCCGTGCCTGTCCCCACAAAAAACAGTAAGCTACTGAGCCTAGAAATGCTTTCTCAATATTCAATTAAGAACGATCGCTGCCCAGCAAAGCATTAATTTTCTCAAAACCTTGGGATAATTGTTGAATCGAATGGGCTAAGCGATCGGTTTCTTGCCTAAAGACTTCAAGGTAATTGAGCGATACAGACAGGGGTTGACTCGTTTCAACTAAAGTTGCTGAATAATCAATAGCAACCGGATCGGAATTGATTGCCACTTCTAGTAAACCTAACTCCATGTCCAGATCAAAGGTCTCTAAAGCCAAACGCTGGTCATTGGAACCTGGGGAAGAACTGGAGGAGGGAATACGATGTAACACTTTTTGAATTAAGCCTGGACTCATCAGGCTATACCCTTTCTGCACTAACCGAATCGTTTTGGCTAAATCCTCTGGAGCAGTATTTTTGAGTAGATACCCCTTAGCACCCGCATGGAGAGAATCCAGTAAATAATCACCGCTAGCATGACTACTCAGAATGACGACTTTTGTGTGGAGACATTGCTGGCTCAAAATAGCGGTAACCTCAATCCCTGTCATCCCCGGCATATCCACATCAATGAGAGCAATGTCAGTCTGCAGATCCCTAATCAAAGAAATCGCTTCTTCTCCTAAGGTTGCAATACCGACAACCTTAAAGTCCGGTTGTAGCTCTAGCAAAACCTTCAGTGCTTCTCGAACAGTGATTTGATCATCCACAATCACAATCCGAATAGGCGGTGAAACGGTACTCACGGACATCGCATTACTCATAGGTTAAACAGCTATTTTGAACTACAGCAATCCTCCATGGGTTGTGTGGTATGTGCCCTGCGAACTGACACCAACAGCGGTATCAGCAGTCTAGTCCTTACATCTGATTGAGGATTGCGGTATCAGCATCAGCTAGATATGTTGGGCATAAAATACAAAGGCTGGCGTTAATTGAACTTTGCAAATACAGTCATTTCCCTTTTTGAGGCTGATTTAAGCTTCATGGGTATCTCGAAAAATTCAGAATTTTGCCCTAGTCTCCACCAGAATGGGGATTGTGACAGGCGACTGGACCACCAGTCACCATTAATCGAGGTGCCCTAATTGATTAACAAGGGTATCTGTAGACTCGGACACAATGGAAAAACTGAGTACATTTGTGACGATCGGTAGACCGAGGGCCAACACAGCAATCCCTAAGGATACAATCGCAATATAGTTTAAACGCACAATATTATCTGCGATCGTTTCCAAAGAGTTTCTTTGCTGAAAGACAAGTTGTTCGAGTTGATCAATTCGATATCTTAGCCCTTGCGTCATTTGATCCAGACTCAGGGCAGAATTATCTTCTGCACGGTTTTCTGAAGATGAAATCAAAGCCTCAACAGGCTGTCTAAGTCTGTTTAATTCATCTTGTAAAAGATTGAAGCGATCGTTAACTTCTTGCTCAAATTCTGAAAGAGAACCATCACTCAGTTGATTTGCCTTTAACCAATCTTGAAGAGAATGATAGGTTTGGGCAAAGTCAACAAATTGAGTTTGTACTGAGGATAACGAGTCTATTACGGTGCGGGCATGGCTCATCTGCTGACAGAGTGTTTCCATATCCTGATTAATTTGATCAAGGGCTTTCGGCATAGGTTATCAATTTTGATGTTGTTTGGGCTGTCATCTCAATTCGGGCGAGTCACTTAAAGCGGGAAGGGGCAACACTCTTCCTGTCATCCAGTAATCCGGCTCGATTACAGTGGAGACCGAATCTGGCCAAAGCAACACTGAAATTAACTAGTATAAAATACTACGAAAAATAACTAAAGAATAGAATGCACCATTTAGGCGTGCTCTAGGGGGGCAAGCTGTATTGCATAACTCCTAACACACTTTATATAGGATATACACTCTACAGGATGTTTGGGGATCCCGCAATTGCAGCAGCAGCATCCGGGGGAAAACAGCGATCGTTTTGAGCTTGTCTGTATTCCTTTGTACCTCTTTCCGTCCTTCGCTGAGGTCTGTCACCCGATAATTTAAGCGGGGTTTATCTGCAGGGAAATCTGCCCAGATCCCCCAAATCTATGATCGGATAGCGATCGTCTAGAGACCAGATCCCCTCCGTCCGTGGGGTAGGGTTTTTGTTAAACCTGAACAGAAACCTTGGTCTAACTGCTCCAAGTCAGTACACTAGAATGGCTGTTATGACAGCATCCAGACTCTTACGCATTGCCGGTCTATGTCATCTGTTAAATTGAACGCTGAATTTGACGAAGAAATTGAGAAGCGGCGCAATTTTGCCATCATTTCTCATCCCGACGCAGGAAAAACAACCCTTACGGAAAAGTTGTTGCTCTACGGAGGTGCCATTCAAGAGGCTGGAGCGGTCAAGGCCCGTCGGGCTCAACGGCAAGCAACCTCAGACTGGATGGAAATGGAAAAGCAACGGGGCATTTCCATTACGTCTACAGTGCTTCAGTTCGATTATCACGGCTGTCGGATTAACTTACTGGATACGCCAGGACACCAAGATTTCAGCGAAGATACCTATCGCACCCTGGCAGCCGCCGATAATGCGGTCATGCTCGAAGATGCGGCCAAGGGGCTAGAACCCCAGACTCGGAAGTTGTTTGAGGTCTGTCGCCTTCGTCAGATGCCCATTTTTACCTTTATGAATAAGCTCGATCGTCCGGGTCGGGAACCCTTGGAACTACTGGATGAGTTGGAGCAGGAGTTGGGGTTAAGAACCTATGCGGTGAATTGGCCCATCGGCACTGGCGATCGCTTTAAGGGCATTTACGATCGCCACCAACGCAAGATTCACCTGTTTGAACGGAGTGTGGGGGGCAAAAAACGAGCGGGAGAAACGATCGTTGATCTTGAAGATCCTGAAATTGAAACCTTACTCGAAGGGGATCTCTATGCCCAATTGCTAGAAGAATTGGAATTGCTGGAAGGAGTGGGACACGAATTTGATCTGGCCGCCGTTCACAATGGCGATCTCAGTCCGGTCTTTTTTGGCAGTGCCATGAACAACTTTGGGGTGGAGCTATTTTTAGAACACTTCCTCAACTATGCCCTTAAGCCCGTTGGCCGATCGAGTAGCCAAGGTTTGATTGATCCCCGCTACGAAGAATTTTCTGGATTTGTCTTTAAGCTTCAGGCCAACATGGATCCCAAGCACCGCGATCGGGTGGCCTTTATCCGCGTCTGCTCAGGCCGTTTTGAAAAAGATATGGCTGTCACCCATGCCCGTACCGGCAAAACCATTCGCCTGTCGCGGCCCCAGAAACTCTTTGCCCAGGATCGAGACTCCATTGAGGAAGCCTTTGCGGGAGATGTGATTGGACTCAATAATCCTGGTGCCTTTACGATCGGCGACACTATTTTCACGGGCAAGCGCCTAGAATACGAAGGCATTCCTTGTTTTTCTCCAGAAATCTTTGCCCTCTTGCGAAACCCTAACCCCTCTAAATTTAAGCAATTTAACAAAGGGGTTTCGGAATTGCGGGAAGAGGGAGCCGTCCAAATTATGTATTCCGTGGACGAAGCCAAGCGGGATCCGATCCTGGCGGCGGTAGGACAACTGCAACTGGAAGTGGTCAAGTTTCGCCTAGAAAGTGAGTACGGCGTGGAAACCTTAGTGGATCTGCTTCCCTACACCGTAGCCCGCTGGGTCGAAGATGGTTGGGAAAAGCTGGAATCCCTAGGCCGCTTATTCAATACCCTGGTGGTTAAAGATAATTGGGGACGACCCGTCTTGCTCTTCCGTAACGAGTGGAATGTCAATCAATTACTGCAGGAACATCCCTCCCTCAACTTGAAAACGATCGCCCCGGTAGTGTCGGGTCAACAACCCATTAACCCCAATGTCATGTGAAGTCTAGTCAGTCAAGAATCCGAATTGTGGCGGGGGCTATGCCACCTGCCACAATGACTTCGAGGTGCCGTTAGCAATCCTGACCGTTATTGTCCGAACAAACGCTCTAAATCATCTGCTGCTGAACCCCCTCGTACAGAATTGATTCGCAAAGAGACCTTATCCTCAGAGAGATCATAGGTAAGGGGTTGAGAAGCCGAAATACGGCTATTTCCTTGCAACTCTAGCTCTTCCGGTGGATTTTCTTTCAGGAGAGTTTCAAGGGCTTCAATACGTTTGGGAACTGCTGGGTGAGTTGTGTCAAACTCGGCACCTTGAGTACGCGCTAACACTTCCATTGTCCGGAAACAACCTTCCGGTTCAAAACCGGCTCGGGCCACATAGGTATAGCCTAATTGATCAGCTTCAAACTCATTGGTACGATTTTGCTCCAGTAGACGTGCTTCTAATTCTGCTTGCTTGAGATCAATAATTTCCTGAATCCGCTGATTTGCCTCAGCCTCCCTTTTACGGGCATTATTTCTTAAAATACCACTGCCAATGCCAATGCCAAAGGCATCGAGAACTCCTGCCCCAATACGAGAGTCTCGAGCATCACCTTGAGCATCCTCAATTTCAGCTTCAATTTCCTGGCGGGCTTGATCCTGAATTTCTGCTGTCAGGCGTACGCGCTCTGCTTCGCTAGCAGCAATATGACGAGAAACATGATGGGCCATTTCATGACCAATTACGCAGGCGATCGCCGAAGAATCACCAGCCAATTGATCCATCAAGCCAGAATAAAGGGCAATAAGGTTTACCTCAGTGGCAAAGGCATTAATATCGTATTCTTGAACCAATACAACTCGCTAGGGACGTTCATCAAGCTGGTTAGCACGGGCAATACGATCGATAATTCTGTAAACTGCATACCAATCTTCCGGTAATTCTTGACGGGCCTGTTCATAAATAGTTTGAGCCAGAATCATCGTGTTTTTATCAGTCTGTTTTGATCTGTAGGGTTCTGTGTCGGCTACAACTGCAGAAGATGCAACCGTAATCCCCAAAATACTCAGTAAAACAGAACAACTCCAGGCTTTGATGGACATAAAACTCATATTGCGGTACTCCAGGGATTTGAAGTTTTAGTGTTTAATGATGAGAGGTCAGCATAGAAAGAAGAACCCCCATTTTAAATGTTGCGAGGTATCCTAAGGTGTTTACTCGGGATAGGATTGATTTGAAAATCTCAGTCACTTTTCTCCCGGAGGGGAGTCAGCTTCCTGTAAAGCAATCCTAAACCGTTGTGTGGCGCACACCACACAACGGTTTAGGACTGCTGTAAATCGTTTTTCCATCCTGTTGTCGGTCTTGAATATTGCTCTCGCCAGTAGCGGGAGCAAACCTGAAAATTTTAGCAGGTATCTTAACACAATACCCCATGGATTCCATACAGATTAGGGATCCCATGCGATAACCATTGCTGCTCTAAATTGACCCTGGAGTGCATCTGATATTGTTACCTTAGGTAATGGGCTACCAACTTAAGGCGGAAGAGTGCGGCGCACCGCGCCGCACTCTTCCGTTCAATTTTTTCGCTTTCAGTGGAAAGCCAGGTAATGCAAGGGCTTTCAGTGGAAACCCCACTGAGGGCACCTTAGCTTTGTTCACCGATTTCCCATCAGGTAACGGTACTGGTGGGGCTTGCACAGCGGGAATGATATGATTCCGAGAGAACCGTGCTGAACCTGAACATTGCAAAGGCACTCCTAATGCTTGGCTATGACTCACCTTTACGTTAATTCCCAGTCTGGATTGGATGATGCGGTGGGAACTCAAGAGTATCCCATGAAAACCCTCTACCGGGCTTTGGAGCAAGCGCAAGCCGGGACGATCGTTCATGTGGCTCAGGGCACTTACAGTGAAGCAACGGGGGAGGTTTTTCCGCTGCGCATTGCGGCCGGCATCCGTGTCATTGGGGATCCGGCAAATCGGGGCCAAGCGGTGAGCATTCAGGGGAGTGGTGCCCACCGGGGCACGATCGGAACGTTGCAGGTGACGTTGATTCTTGAGGCGGGGGCAGAGCTTCGGGGCGTGACGATCGAAAATCCCCACGGCAATGGTACGGGAGTGTGGATTGATGACCAAACCGCAACGCTACGGGATTGTACGGTGCAAAAGTGCGGACGGGAAGGGGTTTTACTGACGGGGAAGGCCAATGGACGGTTGGAGCAAAATGATTTTCTGGGCAATGGCAATAGTGGCTTAACCCTGCTGCACCAAAGCCGGGCAGAGGTGCGTAACAATACCTTTGAGGCGATGCGCTGGGGGATTGCGATCGGAGGAGAAAGCGCTCCTTTGCTCTGGGGGAACCGGATTGAAAAGAATGAAGTGGGCATTGCGATTACGAGCCAGGCCCGGCCGGTGTTGCGCCAAAACCGGGTGGAGCAGAATCGCCAAGATGGTGTGGTGGTCAGGGGAACGGCACAACCGGATCTCGGACAGCCAGAGGATCCCGGCGGCAATGTGTTACTGCAAAACCAACGCTATGACCTCAGGAATCTTAGCCAACACCCCCTAGAGTCGGTGGGCAACTGGCTGAACCCGGTGCAATTGGAGGGGACGATCGCCCTGCGTCGCCAAGTCTCTAGTCGCATTTCCCGCTGGGCATCGGAGGGCAGTGAACCTTTACCACCGCCGCCGCCCCGCCCGCCCAAAACCAGTACCATCACGATCGCTCCTCTGCCCAATCCTCTCCCCTTCATGGATATTAATAAGCATTGGGCGGTGTCGTTTATTGTGGGGCTACAGCAAAAAGGCATCATTAAAGGCTTTGCCGATGGTAGCTTTAAGCCCGATCATTCCCTCACCCGTGCTGAATATGCAGCCTTACTGGCCCAGTCATTTCAACTGCCCCTGCGGGAAACGGGACGCACCTACTCCGATGTGGATCCCGCTTTTTGGGCAGCGGCAGCGATCGAAAAAGTGACGCGCATGGGCTTTTTGGTTGGATTTCCCGATGGCAGTTTTCGGCCCCAACAATATGTCAGCCGTCTCCAGGTGTTGGTCTCCTTGGTATCTGGTCTCAAGCTTCGCTCCGGCCCCGTGGAAAATCTTTCTCTCTACGACGATCGGGCTCAAATTCCCAGCTATGCCCTACCGGCTATCGGCAGTGCCACTCAACAGGGCTTAGTGGTCAATTACCCCCAACCCACTCAACTCAATCCCCTCAAGTTCACCACTCGGGGAGAAACCGCCGTAATGTTGTACCAAGCCTTAGTGCTCCGGGGGCAACTGCCGGCCATCCCTTCTCCTTACCTGATTACCGTTGCTCCCGATCGCGCTCCTACCCTCAGCGTACCCCTCAGCCCCGTTTTAGATCTCCACAACCATCCAGCGGAACCCTTTGTGCGAGGGTTAATGGAACGGGGCATTATCCGGGGCTTCCCTGATGGCAGTTTCCAGCCCGATCGTCCCCTCACCCGCGCCGCCTATGCTGCGTTTGTCGCGGAGGCTTTTTCGCCCCCGGCCCGTAAACCTGAACCCACCTTTATTGATGTTCCCGATGGATTTTGGGCCAAAAAAGCGATCGTCCAGGCCATTCGGGGCGGCTTTTTAGCAGGGGGTAAACAGATGGCTTTTCAGCCCCAAGAACCAGTACTGCGGTATCAAGTGCTGCACTCTTTGGTCAAAGGTCTGAGAATTCGGGGGCAGTCCCTCGATCGCCTCACAACAGTCCCCGATGCAGCACACATTCCCGCCGCAGCCCAGCAAACGATCGCCGCAGCCCTAGAGGCGGGGTTAATGGCTCAGTATGCTCCAGAAAATGAGGAAGTCATGCCCTTGCGCCCTCTGGACATTGCAACCCGAGGTGACGTGGCCATGATGATTTATCAGGGGCTAGTCTATCAACAGCGTATTCTTCCCCTAGTTACGCCTCCGTCGTGAATGCCCTTTGTCCTGAAGTTAGCCTGGCTCCAAAATGAATCAATGCCAGCCCTAGGTCGAAACCACATCTGCTAGGGTCGCATTCCGGAACTGAAACACACAGTTTAAAAACAGATTGTAACTGTTGGTATAGCGCCCCACTTCTTGCAGACGTAACACCAATCTCAAGGACAATTGACAGGGTTTTTCGTCCTTCAGGAGCTTAAACAATGCTCCACTGTCTACAAAACCGGGCAGATCCTCGCTTTTGCTGAAAATCACAAAGTTTTCCTGCAATTTATCCAACGGAGGAGTAAGGCTCGAAGACTGGGATGCGCCCTGATTAGGGGTTAGGCAAGCCAAGGATCGAGCCTGTCCCTGTAAATTAGTGAGGGAACTGTTTTGCCAATCCACAAAGAGGGCATAGGTTGTGGTCTTATTTTCGATCGTAATCGACCATTGCTTAAGCTGATCAACAACTACACATTTCTCTTTACCTAAATTGACAGTAATCGCTCCCTTCAAACCCAGGGGTTCTAATTGGGCATTGAGGATCTTATCTAAGTCTGAAACTAAGGGTTTGATGACCGCTTTCCCACTGACGATAGCTGCTTGTTGTTTGCGTTTTTCGTCAATTAAAGACTCCCGAGCCCGATACACTACATAAAAAGCGATCGTGAGATAGACAATTAAAACTAAAATACTGAAAGCAGCCATAAAATTATGTTCAGTTAAGTTAAAACTTTAGTTACGCCGTCACAGGGGGCTTTCCCGTAAAAACGAAGAAATTTAATGGAAGAGTGCGGCGCGAAAAGTGCCTATTTTGAGTTTTAAATTGAACAGCCGCTATGACCGTCCAGCCGTAGGCTCGGCTCTATTTTATCCTAAGGCAATACCTGAACCGCAGTTTGCCAGAACTTTGGAACTTTGGCCTGGTATTGGTCATCTAAACTAGACTCCTGCAGGGTAGACCCGTGTACCTGAGAGGGTGGAAATCCTGAAGATTAGGGCGCATCATCACTTAAGTCCGAAACCCTCTGCCCTGAGAATACCTCGCCTGAGCCCAGAGTTACCGCCCTTGTCCTGCAAGTCTAAGTTAAACTATTTCTTTCCCAGAAAACCCCCTCCACGTAGCCCTGAATCGATTCATCTGTCTCGGCAAGGTGAAGGCGTTTTAAGGCCCAGCAACAATAGTCATGATTTAATTCAATGCCAATAAAGTGAC
>JBEAPM010000119.1:0-4125 GCA_041164445.1 Cyanobacteriota bacterium | reverse complement strand
CCTTTTTTTACGGTATGTTAAGTTGTGATTTTAATCTGCCTGAGGAACGATCGTGACCGAAAAACAGCGCCGCCTGATCACCAATATTTTTCTGATTATTTCCCTTTTATCCTTCGTTGGCCTGTCGATCGCGCCCTTGCTGGGCACGGCGCTGCGCCGAGAAACCCCGGTGACCAGCAGTCAACCCACCCCCACCTCCGGTGTTTCTCAGGATCAAAAAGCGGTTTTGGAAGAGCAGGCCAAGGGCTATGAATTAGTGTTGCAACGGGAGCCAGAGAACCAAACGGCACTGCGGGGCTTATTAGAGTTGAGACTGCAATTAGGGGATATTCCTGGCGCGATCGTTCCCCTAGAGAAATTATCGGCCCTCAATCCCGAAGAACCCACCTACGGCCTACTGCTGGCCCAGGCCAAGCAACAGGTAGACGATCGGGAAGGAGCGGCGGAAGCCTACCGTAAATTATTAACCACTAACCCTGGCAATTTAGATGCCCTACAGGGATTAGTGGGGTTGTTGCTACAACAGGAGCGCCCTGAAGCGGCTTTGGGGCTTTTGCAAGATACCCTCAAACTGGCGGAGCAGGCCAATACCGATACCCCCAATACGATCGATGTGGTAGCGGTTCAGTTAATTTTAGGGCAAGTCTATGCGGAGCAAAGTCGCTTTGATGAAGCCATTGGTGTTTATGATGAAATCATCGCCCAGGATGCCAAAGACTTTCGCCCCCTCTTGGCCAAAGCGATCGTCCTCAAAACCCAGGGCAAAGAGGAAGAAGCTCGTCCTTTATTAGAATCCGCCTCCAGCCTAGCCCCCAGTCAATACAAAGATCAAATTAACCAGCTCCTCCAAGAGGCGACCCCAACCCCAGCCGGCAGTGCCGAACCCCCTGCCCCCGATGCGGAAACTCCGGAAACTCCGGACACCGACGCACCCCAGAACAGTCCCGAAGATGCTGCTGAATAGACCTGACCAGGGCGGGAGGAGCTTATCTTGAAGAAAGGATTTGAAGAACGTTCTGTTTCACTTGAGCCCCTATGCACCTGATCAATAGCGTTCTCATTTACCAGGTTAGTCTGGTCAACCCCGTGGCGGAACTGGATCTATTGGGACGGGACAGTCTGAAATCTGCTGTACCGCCCCTCTTTCTGGCCTCCACCGTCCGAGGGCAACCCCAGACCATTCCCCCCCTGTTTTTTACCTTTTTGGATGTGCCCCAAGGGTATTGGGCCCGAGACTTTATTACCCCGTTGGTCAATCGCGGCATTTTGCAGGGTTTCCCGGACGGGAGTTTTCGCCCCAATCAGACCATGACCCGGGCAGAGTTTGCCGTTTTGCTGAGTCAGTTTCCCTGGTCAGACTGGATGACTTCCTCACAGCCCAGTGCAGCAACTTAGTTTGCCGATGTTTCTCCTGGCCATTGGGCCACCACCGCCATTGCTCAGGTGGCCCAATGGGGGCTGATGCAGGGAGATCCCAACGGTCATTTTCGTCCCCAGCAATCGATTTCTCGACTCGAAGCACTCCTAACCCTCAGTAAGGGGATCCGTAATCCCCCCCTGCCCAATCTGGCAGTATTAAGCGTCTATCACGATCGCTTTGTCATTCCCCCCCAGGCCCAAGAAACGATCGCCTTGGCCGCCCAGCACCAATTGGTCGTGACCTATCCCGATCCCCACTTTTTGAATCCTAAGCGCTTGGCTACCCGAGCCGAAATTTGTGCCTTTCTCCACCAACTTCTAACCGATCGCGGCGAAATTGCCCCCATTCAGTCTCCCTATATCAGTATTGTCTCTAGCCCTTAGCAAATTAAAAATCCTGATTTGGGTACAAAACCAGGCAAAAGTGCAAAAAAATGTGGAAGATTAGGGATCAAAGATGGAGCCGCGATCAGAAAGACAGTAAAATTTGCCTAAACGCTTTTGTCCTCACATCTATGTCTGACTCTAATACTCCCTCTTTTGATGATCAATCCCCTGTGGCTAATGTTTTCGTGCCCGGCTCCCTAGGAGAAGCAGGGGATGATGCCCCCACCGTTGTGCTGCCAATGCAACTCGTCAATCTAGATGATGCTGGTCGGACAGATGTAGGACGGCAACGCAATCACAACGAAGATCAGTTTTTCATTCGCACCGATACCCTCCGCCACGAGGGCCCCCAAGGTCGCAACTTAAAAGCCCAAGGGCTGTATATTCTCTGTGATGGGATGGGCGGTCATGCCTGTGGCGAGGTGGCCAGCGCCAAGACCGTGCAATTTCTGCGGAACTTCTTTAAGGATCGCTGGACGGATCAACAATTGCCCAACGAGCAAACCATCCGAGAGGCAATTTTAGCGGCCAATTCCGAAATCTATCATGCCAATCTGGAAAACGAGAGTTATGGCAGTGGTCGCATGGGTACTACCTTAGTCATGCTTCTGGTGCAGGACACCAACGTTGCCATTGCCCACGTCGGCGATAGCCGTGTTTACCGCTATACCCGCAAAAACCATCTAGAGCAGTTAACCCTTGACCACGAACTAGGACAAGTTGAAATTCTCCGAGGGGTAGATCCCGATATTGCCTATTCCATGCCCGATGCCTACCAACTCACCCAAGCGATCGGCCCTCGGGATAACGAATTTGTCTATCCCGATATTCGTTTTCTGGAAGTGCAGGAAGACACCCTCTTTTTATTGTGTTCCGATGGGTTATCCGATAACGAATTATTAGAAGAATATCAAGAAACCCATGTGCAGCCTCTGCTCAGTTCTCGCACCAACATTGAAACGGGAGTGATTGATCTAATTGACTTGGCCAATGAATACAATGGCCATGACAATATTACGGCGATTGCGGTGCGGTTAAAAGTTAAGCCCAATATGTCTCTTTTACCTTAGTCCTGGTGACCGTAGCAGATCTCGATTACAGAACTTTTCACAATACAGCGGTTTTAAATCAGTTCTAAGGACTAGACTGTTGAGATCCTTGTGTGGTGTATGCCCTCTGGGCGCACACCACAATTCATTGAGGATTTTTAGGATTACTGTAGTTCGGAACGTCCGGAACAAGCAGGGACTTGGACTGCCAGGAGCAATTCCCTCTGGCAGATCAGGGTTGTCACCGTTCTAAAGGTAGGGTGATTTTTGATTTTTGTCTGAGTCTAAGAGAACTTTTATTCAATGGTATTGAGACGATCAAAATTCTTTTGGTTGGGATTGTTCCTCGTCCCTGCCCTTGTGATTGCTCTGTTTTGGGGGGTGGCCTTTGAAGGAGAAATTACGGGCTTCTTTAGGATTGGTGAGTTATTTCCCAAGTCGCCTTTTTTGAATGTGGAAACAGCATGGATTATACCAGGTGAAGTCGGCCATGATGGACAGCAATTCCTCAGCATTGCCTTTGATCCAGCATTAAAAAATCCCGGTACAATAGAGGCTCTAGACTTACCCGCCTATCGTTATCGCCGCATTTTCTATCCCCTCTTAGGCTACGGTCTTGCCCTCGGACAAACGACTTGGGTTCCCTATGCCTTAGTTCTAGTTAATTATGTAGCCATTGGAGCGATCGTCTACTGGGGCAGCGCTTATCTTCTAGATCAAGGTCGAAATCCTAACCGTGCCCTCTGGTTACTCGGCATTCCATCATTATGGATTACCCTCAGCTTGGGAACATCAGAATTAGTTAGCAGTGCTTTATTGATAGGTTCTCTCTACTTTTATCGTAGACGTAACTATGGTTTTAGTGCGATCGCTATTGCCGGTGGATGTTTAACACGAGAGACCTTATTACTGGTATGGATTGCACTCTGTGTAGCAGGGGTATGGGAACGGATCGATCGTGGTACTTTCCTGAAATTAGGATTGGCAGGACTACCCTGTTTATTATGGTCATTGTATGTGGAAAAAGCGCTGGGGTCTAGTTTGGGAACCGCAACTTCTAACAATCTTGGTCTGCCATTGCTGGGGTTAGTCCAAAAGATTCAGAGTTTCATGAATGTTGATGGCTTGAACATAAAAATCTTGTATGATTTAGGCTGTTTTGGGCTAATGCTTTTGACGTTGGCATTACTCTTGATAGCGCATGGCTTAAACTGGGGACGAGAAAAAGCGCTGGGTTTGAGTAGTCTTTTGATTATCCTTACTTTTTCAA
>JBEAPM010000118.1:0-2970 GCA_041164445.1 Cyanobacteriota bacterium | reverse complement strand
GGAGTGCTTCACCGTTGGGCAGGCGTTGCGATCGTTCTGCCTGGGTATCAGATTTGGACAACCGATCGGGGAGATTATGACCCTCGATCGCTTAAACTCTTAAAAGATAGTTGTTCAAGCAGGTGATTTATGGTTCAGCTAGGGATTCGATCACAACAAGACAATTTAGAAACGCTGAGGTTGCTCATCCAAGGGGCGATCGATCGGGAGATTCAGCAATTGCGATTAAGTTTGGAAAAAAGCGATCGTTGTTTACAGGAATTTGAGGAAAAATATCACGTTTCGAGTCAAGTTTTTTTAGAAAATTGGTCAGCGGAAGATTTAGAAGGGGGTGACGAAGAGTATATCACCTGGATGGGTGAAATTAAGGTAAGAAGCCGAATTTTGCAGAGTTTGCAACAATTGGAGCAGCTTGAGTATGTTATTGAGTGATTATCAAGCTAATCTGATGAGAGTTATTCAAGGTTTTGTTGATGCTGGGTGGGCAACTGGTTTTGAATTTGGAGTAGATGTGCGATCGAGAACAGTAGGCTTTATCAAGGGTAAAATTTTCTTCAAGAATGGCTCTTGTTTGCATTTTAGAGAATATATAGATGTACAAATAAAAATTGAAAAACTAGCCTATTCATTTCACTATCAAAAATCTGATGGCAGCTTAATTTTTCGCTATGATAATGCTATACATAAACCAGCTTTAGGTTATGAAAATCACAAACACATTGGAGATGAGATAATACCTACAGATGTGCCCATTCTGGAAGGAGTATTGTGGGAGGTGGTTCGTGA
This sequence comes from Cyanobacteriota bacterium, assembly GCA_041164445.1. GTDB lineage: Bacteria > Cyanobacteriota > Cyanobacteriia > Prochlorotrichales > Prochlorotrichaceae > JBEAPM01. The sequence continues at coordinate 2,184 of JBEAPM010000118.1, read as the reverse complement.
TTTTCTAGCATAGGTTTCGAGCCTAATTGTCTTCCCCCATTCTCAATTCATAATTCATAATTCACAATTAAAAAATGTCCTACGCCGCCGCCCAAGAAAATAGTCCAAGCCAAAGCCCAAAACTATGGGAGTCCACCCAATCCCACCAACTAAGACCCGTCCTCTCCTGATCTATACCCCTTTAAGCAACGAGTGAAAAGCATATCCACCACTAAAATCATTACACTCTTTGAATATGAGATGACGGATCAGCTGAGCGATCGTGACATTCGCTATCTCGGTCAACTCAATCGAAGGCATGGAGTTGAAATCCTTAGACCCGTTGTTCAGCAAGGAAAAACCTGCTTTCAAGCCCAGCAGTATGTGGGGGTGCTACGTCTGGGGCACTGCACTTTACAAATTCTCCCCAAGATCCACCGTTCTGAAGGTCAGGGCGACGTGGAAAGCCGAGCCAATGCAGAACAGGGTGCGGCTCAGAATCTGTTACTGATGCTGGACTATGCAGGCTATTTGGGGATTCGAGAAACAAACCTGGCTTCACTGAAAAGCACAAGTGATTGGTTGGAAATTCTCATCTATCTTTTTAGTCTGAACTTAAAACGCCAGTGGCTTCAGGGCGCGTTTCGGACTTATGAAACCATTGATGCTGTTTTGCCCGTATTAAAAGGGAAGTGGAGACTACCGGATCAAATGCGTCGCATCGAGCAAAAGCACCAGTTTGCAGTGACCTATGATGAACTCACCGTCGATAATTCACTCAATCGCATCTTTCGCTATGTGGTGGAATGCCTTTGGCAACGAACAGGAAACAGTCAAAGCCGTCAAATGCTGTCGGATCTGCGTTACTGGATGAATGAAGTAGCCCTCTTGCCCGTTGTGACTCCTCAGATGGCCCAGCACATTAGTCTCACCCGACTGAATCAACACTATGAGCCGCTGCTGAATTTGGCTCGTTTGTTTCTGGAGCGCATGGGGTTGGAGTTATCTGCAAAGGATCAAACCGCATTCGCCTTTATTTTTGACATGAATCAACTGTTTGAAGGATTCCTCACCCGTTTTATCCAACAGCATCGTCAAGAGGTGTTACCCACTGCCCTACAAACCTGCCAGATACTCCCACAGGGACAAAAGACAACCTCCTATCTAGCTCGCTATCAAGGAAAAGGTGCCTTTAAGCTCAAGCCCGATCTGGTGTTTCGGGATCACCAAGCTTATCCCCTGTTGATGGACTTTAAGTATAAGCAACTCAAGCCCAATCAGCGTAAACTGGGAATTGCTGAACCAGACTTTTATCAAATGTACGCCTATCTCAATCGTTTTGGGTGTCATCGTGTCATCCTCATGTACCCTCAATTCAGCACGTTAACCGATCCGGTTCGATCGTGTTTTTCATTGGAAGAGCGATCGGGGCAAATTTGGGCAGTTACGCTGAACCTATTGAGAGACTTAACGAAACCGGAAGCGAAAAGAGAACTGATGTCAGAGTTAAAGCAGATTCTGGAGGGGAGGAATGAGTGACCAGATTGAAACACAGGATTGGCGGGCTGCGCTAGAGCAGTGGCTTCAGGGCAATAATCCAAAGACAATGCCTTCTGATTTAGTGGAAATTCATCAGCAATTTTTACAGCGCTTTCCCCGCGAGAAGCTTGGAGAGTTAACCCTGGAAAACTACGCCATTGGTGGTAAACCGGATAGCTTTTGTCACTGGATTGAATTTAAGACTAAATCCCTAGGGAGCGTTTCAGGCGGAAGTTCTGATAAATGGGGGATTTACTGGAGTAAAAAAGATCAAGATTGGCGCTGGAATAAAGCCTTAAACAGCGATACGGCTGAAGGTGCCTTTGAAAAACTCAAAACCGGTTTAATCAATCTGGTACAAGCGGCTGATCAAAATCAATTTGATCAACTGGATCACATTGGCAGCAAGCAACTGGGCCCCAATCGTAATGGTTTACGAGCTAAGCCCCTTTCTCTTTACTTCCCAGAGCAATTTTTACCTATTGCTAATCCGTATCACCTGATTCATTTTCTGAACTGTTTAGGACAACGACCCCAAAGTGGTCTTCATAATAAGAACCGCCAGTTGCTGGAATTTTTGAGAAGCCAAGCGGAGTTCTCAGGGATGGATACCCATGGAATGATGCGATTTTTGTATGATGTTTTTCCACCGGGTAAGCAAACGGT
>JBEAPM010000117.1:0-10632 GCA_041164445.1 Cyanobacteriota bacterium | reverse complement strand
GGAGCCAGCATCCGCCATCAGGATCGGTGCATAGCGTAGACCCCCATTTAAGCTTTCATTAAAGATGGCCGTACTCTGGTTAGCGGCACTCAGTACAAAGTCCAGGCGATTGTCCAGGGCGATTTGAGCGTAGCTTCCATCCTCGTTAGGACTGCCAGAAACCACTTCACCGGCTGCGTTGAGGACTTCACCAGTGGCATTTACCCGGTAGAAACTCACGAGGTTGTCGTAGGCAGCTTCCCGGTTCAGGGTAAAGCGGAGTTCCTGAGGGCTGTTATCAAAGCCCGTTAGATCAATGGTTTTATCTAGGGTCGAACCGATCGTTGTCCCCTCTAAGGTGGGGGTAACCTGGAGGTTGAGGTCAGCAAAGTCCCCGTCCCCATCGATTTCCCAATTGAGGTTGAGGCTATTGCCACTGATGGCAGTTTGCAGGGCCTCAACGTTCCGGGAGAGGCTGACTTGATTAAACTGATCGGTACTGAGGACGGTTTCACTGTCGCTGCCTTTGACGAGGTAGAGACCAAAGTAACTGTTGGCGGGAAACTCACCCAGAGTACGGCTGAGATCCTTGCTACTGAAGCCCGTGGGATTGTCATCCAGAACGGAGAAGAGGGTTTGGCTACGACCGAGTACAGCCGCAATGTAGTCGGGAGCGTCAGGGGTTAGCCCGGCGATCGTTCCCTGGGCATCATCCACTAAGAAGAGTCCCACCTCAGCGATCGTTTCTTGATCGTGATTGAGTAGGGTAAAGTCCAGATTGGCGAGATTATCTACGACCTGGAAAATCCCATTAGTCCGCTGTACGAGGGCCGGTGGAGCAGTGCTGAGGGCATTGGTGAAACTCTCTCCATACTGTAAGCCATAGTCAGCGGAACCCAGGTTGGTGGTTCGGGGTAGCACTTCCAAATCAAAGTGACGATCGTAGATTTCCCCGTAGTTGCCCACGGCTTTGATGATGTTCACGGCAAAGTCGGGGCGCAGTCCCAGGTTTTCACCGAGGCTGCCGTTAATGCCTAAGAACTTACGAATAGCGGGATTTTTACTATTTTTTAGTTGGGTGACATTGGCCGCCGTAATCCCCAATTCCTCCGCTTGGGTGAGGGTATCCAGTACCAAATTCACCAAGTCGAGCCAGTCGGACTGATCTTCATCCACCACGAGGGCCAGGGGTTCCTGACTGATTTCGGCATTGAGTAACTGGTGTTCATCGGGGTTGCTGAAGTTGGGGATAGCACTGGCCAGCAGCGGCAGGTCATTGGTGACGGCATCCACTTCACCTCGATCGTAGGCGGCAAAGAGGGCGGCACTGTCTGCGTAGGTCTGGTAGGTGACCCTGGCCTGGTACTGACTGAGGACATCACTAAGGTTCTGGGCCGAGGTGGTATTGGCAATGACTCCCACGGTGCGACCGTTGAGGCTAGGCAGATTAACAATGCCATTATCCTTACGGGTGAGAATGCCCTGACCGGTGTAGAGGTAGACCTGGCTGTAGTCCACGCCATAAGCGCCATCCCGCACTAGGTTATGGGTTGCCTGACTGGCACTGATGTCTACGACACCACTGGCGACATTGGTGAAGCGTTGCAGTTTATCCTGCTCTACCCATTCCACCGCAGTGGGGTCATTAAAGAGGGCCGCAGCGATCGCTCTACCGAGATCCACATCAAAGCCGCTGTAGTTACCAGTCTCATCCTGCACGGAAAAACCAGGGTTATCACTAATGATCCCCACTTTGACAGTTCCCCGTTCCAGAATATCCGCCAGCACATTGCGATCGTTGTTTTCGGGAACATCCAGATTCGGTTCCGCTGAACCTGAGAAGGGCAGGCTATAGAGGAGACCATCATTGGCGGCAAGATGGTTCCGGTGGCGCAGGGTCTCCCCAAATGCGGTCTGCCAGTATTCCTCAAAGTTGCCCTGGGTGCGAATCACCTGAGCGGCAAAGTTATTGGCGATGCCCAGGGACTGGCCGAGATTGCCCGTTAATCCCAGGAAGCGTTGAATGGCGGGATCACTGCTGGTGACCAGGCTCTCCAAATTGAGGGAGGTAATGCCCAGGGACTCCGCCACAGCGGGAACCTGTACCACCCAACGCACCACATCTGCCCAAGCGGATTCATTTTCCGGCAATGCCAGGGCCAGGGGTTCAACGGAGAGTTCCAGGTTAAGAATGGTACTGTCTGCGGGGCGCTGGTTGAGGTTGAGATTATCCAGAACGATCGCTCCCACTGTTCCCTGGTCATAGGCATTGAGGAGTTCTGCCTGGGTGGCGAATTCCGCCAGGTTGTAGGAAATACCAGCACTGCCCAAGACGTTCCCCAAATTTTGGCGGGCATTGGTATCGATCACCACGCCAATGGTGGCACCGTTGAGATCCTGGGGTTCAGTAATGCCCGCATCTGGGCGGACAACGATTAAATCACTGCGGTAAACCGTGGCGGGGGCAAAGTCAATATTGGGATCTGTGGTCTGGGCAAACAAGTGAGCGGAGAGATCCACGCTCTGGTTCGCTACAGCGTCTAGAATTTCCCCTTCACTGAGGGTAACGAACTCCACCGCACTGGCATCCCCAAAGAGGGCTGCGGCCAGGGCTTGGGTCTGGAGCTTTTGCCAGTCCGGGGTTTCGGTGGTAATGGCGGCTCTGAGGGTGCCGCGAGTGAGGATTTCTGCCAGTAGTCCTTCGACGTTGGCGGGATCGACAGTGTTATTGGTCAGACTATCCAGACTGGGCAGATCGCCAGTAGTTAGGCTGTTGCTGCCGACGGGAGCGGTTTCTGGGAAGGTGAGTTCCGATACCACATCCACCACTTGATTCAGGGGCAGCAGCGCGTAAATGTTCCCCTCATTTTGCACCAGAGCTAGGTTCTGGTCGTTGTACTGGAGGAAACCATTGGCAAAGTTAAGACCAGCAGGATCAAAGTTATCGATCGCTGTGTCCAGAATGACAATCCGATCGCCTTCTCCGGGTTTAAAGTCCGTGAAAATGTCAAAATCACCACTGACATTATTAATCACAAACTGATCTGCCCCAGCATTCCCCGTAATCAGGTCATCTCCTGTATCTCCCAGGAGAATATCGTTCCCAAAACCACCTTGGAGCAAGTCATTGTTCGCACCCCCACTGAGGTAGTCATTGCCAGCACCACCTTCCAGTTGATCGTTGCCGGACTGACCATAGAGATTATCATCACCGGACTGACCCAGGAGCAGATCGCTGCCGTCACCACCATAGAGCCAGTCCGCCTCTGTCCCCCCCCGTAGGGTATCGTTTCCGGCTTCCCCGAAGAGTTGGTCGTCGCCAAAGTGACCGCTTAGGGCATCATTGCCGTCGCCACCATAGAGTTCATCGGCACCAAAGCCTGCATCTAAGCGATCGCTACCGGTATCCCCCTGGAGCAGATCATTACCATAGCTGCCCTTGATCCAGTCGGAGTCTGGGCCACCGAACAGTTCATCGTTATTGATCGTGCCAGTGATCACCTGAGTGGGATTAATACCCCCAATAGGATTGGGATTTTCATCGTCCGTCACCACCAGGAAAGCACTGCTAGCTTCCGGAGCCAGAGTAAAGCCATCACTGGCATATTGCAGGTTCAAGGTAATGGTTTCTATCCCTTCGGCTAGGTCATCATCTAGCAGTTCTAAGTCAATGACCCCGCTGGAAGCATAGGGGGCAATCCGCAGGATACCTTCTTCACTGCCATTGACGAGGTTATAGTCCTCATGGTGGGTGGCACTACCAAAGAGGTTATAGAAGAGGGTTAAGCCCTGAGCTGGAGCTGGTTCACCGAGTTCTACAATGAATTGGCCGTTATGAAATGAAGTATCCCCTTCCAGTAGCGTCCCTTCACTGCGCACGGAAATCACCCGATCGCTGTTTAGCTCATATTCCAGGAGATAGTTATTGGTTAAGAGCAGTTCTTGGAATTTTGCAGTTGCTTCCCTAAAATTCAGTTTCCCCTGAATCATGTCCTTAATAATGCCAGGGGATTGCTCCAGCACCAGACCTTTAACATAGTTGAAAGTGGGAAGGACGAGGAACAGATCTTCTATGACTTGATCTGAGGCAATAACCCCCCCAAGGGTTTCTTCAAAGGTGCCCTTGCTGGCGGTAAGGAATTGAGCCACTTGATCCAGAATAGAGTCAGGAACCAAGGGTCGATTGGCAATAGAACCTGGGATGTTATTAACTAAGTTTGACCCAAGGGGCGGTGTGGCCAATTGTGCCACTAGTTGGCGGTTAAAGTCATAGCTTTCGGGAGCGATCGTGCCCGTATTAGCCGCAACATTAGCCACCACTTGCAGCAGGGCCATTTCGGCCTGGAGTCCGGTCAGTTCTGGGCTGTAGAGGCGAATGACCTGGGAACCGAACAGGAGCAGTAAATGGGCTAATACATTACCTTCAGCCATATCCAGCAGGGCTGTTTGATCCCCGTCCTGGCTACCAAGCGCTGCATAGAGGTCAAAATTATCAAGGCTGGCATCGCCAATCTCAATACCGTAACTGTCCTTAATCAGTTGTTCCGCATCCTCTGGGGTAAAGCCATTGAGCACTAATCCTGTTTTGAGGGTGGTGAGGGGGGTTATTTCGCTACCCACCGGAGCCAGGAAGGAGGAGTCAAAGACCTGACCCGTAGTGGTTTCAATGCCGCCCACCCCAATGACGAGGGCTTCAGTGATATCCAGCAGGCCGTCGCCGTTGGTGTCGTAGGTGGCAAGGTCATAGTTGAGGTCAAAGCGCCCGTAGTTGTCGGTGAGGGTGGAGGGTTCGTCGGCATCGAGGATCAGGTTGCCGTTGGTATCGAGGAAGACGATGCCGCCCGCGATCGGGCCGTTGAAAGCTTTCCTAAGCTTTTTACCAGCTTTTTTAACGCCTTTTCCTATGGTTTTAGCAGCATCTGCTACATTAGACCCGTAGTTCTCAATGGCATTAGTAATGGCCTGAGTCGCTTCATTAAACCCATCGCCAATCTGATCCTCATAGGCAGCATAGAGTTGTCCAGCAAGACTATTATTCCAAAGGGTTTCTAATGGGCCGAGGGTATAGTTGGCCAAGAATGTACCCACATCTCCAGCAAACTCCAATGCTCCGTTACCGATGTTGCCCAGCACTTCCTCTGGGTCAGCAACTTTATCAATGGTTTTCTTAATTTTTTTGACCACTTGTTCAGTGGTCTCCACCAGGATGTCGTCCCAACTGGTGACATTGGTACCAAAGCTAACGGAGGGAATGGATACTTTTTTCCCTAATACCTTAAAGTCCACGCCTTTCAAAGAGCCTGAAATTTTTCCGTCGGATCCAACGGCCAGGTTCAAGGTGCCGTCTACGGTAAAGTCCGGTAGATCGAGGGTTCCCACCACAGGAAGTTGCACTTTGAGGGGAAAGTTCAGATCCAAGAACCCTTCGATCGCTACCCCATTGCTGCCCAGATTCACCGAAAGATCCTTCGTGATGGAACCCAGGGAACCGTAGTTATCCGTATCTTCGATGTTAAACTTCAGACCATTTTTATTGACAAATAGCTCCACATCGAACAGTTGTTCCCCTAGGAGAGTGACAGAGCCACTACCATCGATCGTAAAGCCAGCACGATTATTTCCTCCCCCACTGTCATTATTGTTCGTAGTAGTAGTAGTGGTGGTAATAGCGGTAGTGTCCTCTGGGGTAAGGACAACCGGAGTCACAAACTGCACCCCATTGAAGAGGGTATCGGTGGCTAAGGCTACATTATCGATCGCCCAGGTATCGTCATCTAAATCAGTGAAGTTGGTCTGTTCCCAGCGGAATTGGGTATGGTCAGTTTTAGCAGCATCCGGCAGGAGTAAGGCCACGCCCGTCCAGTCGGCATAGTTGGCGGCATCACTCGCGGCTAGGGTGTTCAGGGTTGTCCAGGTTGTCCCCCCATTGACAGAGTAGGAAACTACCACATCTTCCCCAGCCTCGGGGCTATCCCCAGCCTTTAGGTTAAAGTCTTCATCCCCATAGGTAGAATCGATCGTATTCCCATCTTCATCTACGGTTTCAAAGTGGAAGGGGTTGGTATCAAAATATTGCTGACCAAAGACAAATTCAAACTGTAAAGCACGGGCATCACGGGTATCGAGGGGCTGGGTAATGGCGTAGCGATCGCTGGGTTGATCGAGGTTAGATAAATAGGTTTGGAAACTGTTGGCAAAATCATTATCTCCCCAATCTCGCCGTTCTTGGCGTAGGAAGTCATCGGCTCCATCACCGTCATAGTCCCCTACAATCAGTCTGGCCCCTTTATCGAGATTGAGAACAGCTTGGTATTCTGGTGCGTCGGGTTGGACTTCGGTGAAATATCCATCCCCATTGGAGAGATAAACCGAAAAGGTGTCAATAGTGTCGTTGTTCCAGGTATTTTTTTCTTGGCGAATAAAGTCGGTATTACCATCACCGTTGAAGTCCCCCGTAATCAGATTGGCACCACGCTCATCTCGGAACCTTTGATCCGAAGCAAAGGGGGTAACGATCGTAAATGTGCCATCAGCTTTAGTTCCACTCCCCTTGGAGAGATACACCTGAAGATTAGGAAAATCATCATAGATACTGCTCCCGGAATCTGCGCGATCTCTGCGAGCCTGAGCCATGAAATCTGTTATGCCATCGCCATTGAAGTCCCCGGTAATGATATTTACGCCGGGATCATAGCGTAGGGCATCCTGGTAATTATCCCCATTGGGGGTACGCACAGTAAAGGTTCCATCACCATCGGAAAAATAGACCTGAAAGCTAATGTTGATGTCATCATCCCAGCCTCCTTTTTCCTGGCGAATAAAATCCGTTTTGCCATCGCCGTCAAAGTCCCCAGTGATAATATTGGCCCCTGGATCATATTTAAGCAAATTTTGATATTCATTGCCGCTAGGAGTGGTGACACTAAAAGTGCCATCGCCGTTGGAAAACCAAACTGAGAAGGTTTTGGTATCATCCCCATCCCAGGCTCCTTTTTCTTGACGAATGAAATCGGTTTTACCATCGCCGTCATAGTCTCCGGTAATGATATTAACCCCTGGATTCCCTAGGAGTTCCGTCCTGTAATCGTAGCCCCCTGTAGAGCCTGTGGGGCGAACACGATCAAAGGTGCCATCCGATGTCCCTAAGTAAGTAACAAAGTTATAGTTGGTATCGGTGCGGCTATTCGCCTCGCGGTTTTGGCGAATGAAATCCGTAATACCATCCCCATTAAAATCTCCAGTATGGACAATAGCATCGAAGTCATTATCATCAATGGGTTGACTTATACTCTCAGGCGTTTCTACGACGGTGTAGTTGCCATCCCCCTCGGAAAGATAGGTCGTAAACAGGTAGTTGTCATAGGACCATGCGCGGTTTTGGCGACGGACAAAATCAGTTTTGCCATCCCCATTAAAGTCCCCGGTAATCAGTTGAGCATCGTAATTCCGGAGGAGATATTGGAACTCGACTCCCAATGGGTTAGAAATATCAAAGGCATCAGCAGTAAAGTAGAGGGCTTCACCATCACTAATATCAATGAGATTATCTCCAGATTCCTGCTGCGCTCGAAGAACTTTACCCCCTGAAATATCCAGCCACACATCACTGGAATTTTGAACGATCGCTACATTGTCGATCGCCCAATCATCGTAATACAGTACAGAATCTGCATAGTAGGAAGGCTGACTCCAACGGAATTGGGTTAAACCCGTTTGGGCAGCTTCAGGAATCTCAATCTTGATTCTCTGCCAGGATCCATCAACAACCTGGAAAGAAAATTGGTCTAACTCAGTCCAGGTGTCCCCACTATTCGTGGAATAGGCCAGATAGACGTTTGCTTGATCCACCAGTCCTGAGTTATCCGGATCATTTTGCCCATCATCTCCGTTAATAATATTCGCTGTTGCCTTAATACCATTCGTTGTGTAGGTGATTCGGGTTGGTCCCGCTAAAGCGAGATCAAAGGAAAGCACTCCTCCGTTCTGAAGATCAAAGGCTGGAGAGATGGCAAAGCGATCGCCTCCCTGGGTGAATTCCAAAGCTCCATCATTATCGAAAGGATAGAAGGAATATCCCCGTTGCCCCCCATTTCCGATTTGCCAAGTTTGTCCATTGCCAGGATTTGTATAGAGTATCTCAGGAGAACTGGTGATATTTCCATAGGACCACTGCAACTGAGGATTACTATTCCCCTCAAAACCGTAGGTTTCAAATTCAATAGGATAAAGTTGCCCTGCCGTTAGCTCGATCGTATTAGAGGCTGTTTGAACACTGGCACTAGACAGATCCGTGTAGTTGGGAGCATAGGACTTTATTTTTTCTTCTGTGCTGATCAAACCGTCTGGAGACAAAACTCCCAGATAAATACCATGATTTCCATTGCTACTGCGGTCAAAAATCGTGCCAATTCCGTGAACACTATCAAAGTCCCAGTATCCAACTAAGTTGGATTCTAAACCCGTAAGCAAAGCAGTTTGGTTGTTCTGAATTTCTTCAGTGCTTAATGCGCGATCCCAGATTCTAACTTCGTCAATGTCTCCATCAAAGTACCGTCCTCTCGCTTCACCATTCTCTCCAATCCATACTCCATAGTCATTGGGTTGACTAAATATAGATGTACTGTAGTTGATAGCTAGGGGGGTACTATAGTTCGTTGAGTTTTCTAGAACCCCATCAATATAAATATGGGCATTAGTGCCATCATAAACTCCAGCTACATGGTGCCATTCTCCATCATTAACTGCGGTGGTGCTACTAATGTCACGGCGAACAGTATTGTCACCAACAACACTACCAACACCACCAATACCACCAAGGCCGCTATCAGCATTAATACCATTAATGGCAAAGTTAATAAAATTAGTGTTGCTGTCCCGATGGAGTCGCCAACTGGCATCCCCTTTAGTTACAATTGCTTCCCAGTCACGATCAAAATTACCATCTACCCTGATCCAGGCTTCTACCGTAATTTCTTCGGTAATATCATAAATACCACCATGGTTAGCAATTTCAACCCAATCTGAGCCTATACCGGTGTTTGTATTGAGATCAAAGTTGTCAAACTCGATCGCTTTTTCAAAGTTTTGGCGATTGTTAATCAACTCTACATCGTCAACACTCAGGCGAGTTCCATAAAGACTGTTTGTCGTAAAGGTATAGGTGCCAGTCACGGGAGCTTGGATATAGCCCGTAATCCTTTGGCTGGTGTTGGCAGCGAGGTTCAGATTACTCAGATCAGTGATGCGATCGACAGCGATCGGATCCCCCTCTATACCCGGATTATTGAAGGTTTCGACTGTTAAGCCCTCGGCTAACCCCGAAAGATAATGGTCGCGTACCCGATTTTCCCCTAGAGAGACATCATAAAGGGCGACTTCATCAATGCGCCCGTGGAAATAGTTGCCATCCCCCTCTAAACTCTGGGTATTGGATAGACGGCTATCGTTTTTCATATAACCAATACCAATATCCCCACTATGGGCAGGGATTTCTGTAAAGTTTGTGGTGACAGTCCCGATCGACTCACCATTGAGGTATCCGGTGAGTTCACCATTATCAAAATTGAGTGCCACATGATAGGTTTCTGCTGTCTGTATCTCAGTAGAAAGCCATTCCCCAGCACCACCAACCCAAGCCCCCAGGGTTAACTGATTTCCATTCAGGTATATATTTAGCCCGTTACCGGTTCCACCTTCTTCGTAGAGAACCTGCTGCCCGTCTAAATCCTCGGCGTTGAACCAGAGTTCGATCGCTCTTTGGCCATAGGGACCGCCGGTATTGATGCCATCGTTATCGGGAATGGCAACACCATCGGTTAGACCATTAAATGTAGCCGCTGTTGTCCCAGCAACCAAACCCGCAGCATTAAACTGGGGATTACCGACAATAGTGCCATTAATTGAGCTACCAAGGGTTCCTGAATTATTCCCATTGCCATTTAATCGCCAGTGGGCAAAGGGTTTAGCTAAGGCTTGGTAATTCCTTAAAATTTCATTCTCCGTTAGGGCAACATCATACACTTGAATTTCATCCAGCACCCCATCAAAATAGTTGCCGGAAACGTCTCTAGTTGTAGTATTAGACAAGCGGCTAGTATCTCGTGTATAGCCAATGCCAATATCTCCGCTATGGGTGGGAATATCGGTAAATGCAGTCGTGGTGGTGGCAAAAGCCTTGCCATTTAAATATCCCGTCAGTTGCCCTTGATTAAAACTCAGTACCACCTGGTAGGTTTGCCCTTGATTGATGGTTGTTGAGAGCCATTCCCCCTCATTGCCCTGCCAAACGCCGAGGTTTAAGGTGTCATTGCGTAAATAAATATTGAGACCACTAGCCTGTCCTCCTTCTTCATAGAGCATATTCCTATTGGCGAGGTCATCGGCTCGGAACCAAAGAGAGATTGTTCTTTGGGGATAGGGGCCCTCTGTATTGAGGTTGGCATTATCAGGGATATCAATGCCATCGTCCCCATTAAAAGCTAAAGCACTACCTTCACCCAAAATTAAGCTTTCGGTATTCTGGGGGGAACCACTGTAAATACCATTAACGGCACTGCCTAAAGTACCCTCATTGGTGGCATTACCATCTAAAGACCACTGAGCGATCGCTTTTAACCCAGCTTGTTCATAATTGGCCTGAATTTGCTCTGGCTT
>JBEAPM010000116.1:0-2559 GCA_041164445.1 Cyanobacteriota bacterium | reverse complement strand
ACGTTAAGAAGCCTGTTGCCGAAGCCCGTCAGTTATCCGGTTTGTCAAATCACCTATAATCGAGACTCCTGGGTGAGGTTAAATAATCTACTCCATGAGTATAGTTTTGATGAAGCCTTGCTCCTCTGTGAGTCCGATGCGGGATGGCTTGCCTGGGTACCCGATCATGGAGAAGTCCTGTTGCACCGAGATGATTTTTATGTCTTCAATGGTTAAGGGTGACCATCTAGAAGAAAACAGAACGGAAGTCTGCCTTCAATGTTGCTGAGGGCACGCTTCCGCTTTAGGGTTATGCGTTAAGTTCCGAGGTGATTTCAGATGTGTATTTGTGTGAACTGTTCCTATGTCGATCGCTGCGTAACTTACCATGCCGTCGAAACGCAGCATGAACAGCCACATTTAAGCGAAAGTCCTGACTTTGATCCTATTAATCCCAGTATTAACGTGAATCTCCGCACCTCCTCAACGGTCATTGAGATGGAATGGGATGTTGTGGGTTGTGAAAGTTTTGCAGAAGAGATGGGCAAGTGGGCCCGGATGCGTCCCGGAGAGCCGGTTCCCACCTAATGTGCCTAGGAGGCATTACTCACGGACTTGCCCACTAAGCGTTCCCGTAACTGTTTAATTTGATCTCGATATTGGGCTGCCGTTTCAAACTCCAGTTTTTGGGCACAATCTTTCATTTTGCTCTCCAGTTGTTGGATCAGTTCCGGTAAATCATCCAACGGGAGATCCTCGGTTTGCAGTAAGGCTTTAGTCAGGCTCGGGTCTAAGCCTTGGGTTTGCACCCGACGGGACACTTCTAAGAAAGAGAGAATAGAATTACGCGCTGTTTTGACGATCGGTTGTGGGGTAATGTCGTGTTTCTGGTTATAGGCTAATTGTTTTTGCCGACGATATTCTGTTTCCTCGATCGCTTTTTTCATGCTATCCGTCATCGTATCGGCATAGAGAATCGCCTGACCGCGCACATGGCGAGCCGCTCGACCAATGGTTTGAATCAGGGAGCGGGTCGCCCGCAAAAATCCTTCCTTATCGGCATCTAAAATAGCCACGAGGGACACTTCCGGTAAATCTAAGCCTTCCCGCAGTAAATTCACCCCAATTAAAACATCAAATTCTCCCGATCGTAACGCTTCTAAAATTTCAATACGTTCAATAGAATTAATCTCTGAATGCAGATACCGCACCCGTACATTTCGTTCTTCAAAATATTGGGTCAGATCCTCCGCCATCCGCTTAGTTAAGGTGGTAATTAACGTCCGTTCCTGGCGATCGACTCGGGTTTGAATTTCACTGAGTAAATCATCCACCTGCCCCTCTGTAGGTCGCACCGTCACCTCCGGATCCACCACCCCCGTGGGTCGAATAATTTGCTCCACAATCTGCGATCCCGACACCTCCATTTCCCAGTCTCCTGGTGTAGCAGAGACAAAGACACATTGGCTCACTTTTTGCCAAAACTCTTCAGCCTTTAAGGGGCGATTATCGGCGGCACTAGGTAACCGAAAGCCGTGGTCAATCAAGACCTTTTTGCGGGATTGATCCCCGTTATACATTCCCCGTAACTGGGGCACCGTAACGTGGGATTCATCCACCACCAATAACCAATCTTTAGGAAAATAATCCACCAAACAATCCGGAGGATCTCCCGCTTCTCGTCCCGCTAAATGACGGGAATAATTTTCCACGCCATTGCAATAGCCCACTTCCCGCAGCATTTCCAAGTCATAGCGGGTACGCTGTTCTAGCCGTTGGGCTTCTAAGAGTTTTCCTTCTTGATTCAGTTGCTCTAAGCGATCGTTTAGCTCCGTTAAAATTCCCGCACAGGCAGACTCTAGCTGATCATCAGGGGTAACAAAGTGACGGGCGGGATAAACATTGAGGGCGGATAGACTTTGTAAAATTTCCCCCGTGAGGGGATCAATGTAGCGAATTGCATCAATTTCATCCCCAAAAAATTCAACACGAATAATGCGATCTTCGTAAGCAGGGCCAATTTCTAAGACATCCCCCTTCACCCGAAAACGGCCTCGCCCCACCTCTAAATCATTGCGGCTATATTGAATCGTCACTAAATCTCGAAGAATTTGGCGTAAATTCACCTCTTCCCCCACCCGCAGAGGAATAGAGGCTTTCAGGTATTCCGCTGGAATCCCTAAGCCATAAATGCAACTAATGGAAGCCACCACAATCACATCTTTGCGCTCAAACAGCGATCGGGTGGCCGAGTGGCGGAGCATATCAATTTCATCATTCACTGACGCAGTTTTAGCAATATAAGTATCCGAAACGGGAATATAAGCTTCCGGTTGATAATAGTCGTAATAGGAAATAAAATACTCCACCGCATTTTCCGGGAAAAATCCCCGTAATTCATTGCACAATTGAGCCGCTAGGGTTTTATTATGGGCCAGCACTAAAGTGGGCTTACCGATTTTTTCAATGACATTAGCGATCGTAAAGGTTTTGCCCGTTCCCGTTGCCCCCTTCAGGGTTTGAAACTGATGCTGCTCCTGCAAAAATTTCACTAAGTCTACGATCGCTGCGGGTTGATCT
>JBEAPM010000115.1:0-4717 GCA_041164445.1 Cyanobacteriota bacterium | reverse complement strand
CTTGAGGGTTGTCCAAATGGTCTGAAAACCAGCTTGATCTGCTTCATGCATCCAATAGGTAAAGGGATGGGCCAGTAATTCTCCGGTGCTGTACCCCAAAATTCGTTCCCAGGCTGAATTTAATTCTTTAAAGTAATCATCAAAACCAATAATGCAGAGCAGATCGAGGGAATGGTTAAAAAAGAGGCGTTGCTTGAGGGCAACCTGCTGCTCCACAATGAGCGATCGTCTCAGTTCAAGTTGACTGACCACTTGCCGACTGAGGGCTTCCAGCATGGTGACTTGT
Source organism: Cyanobacteriota bacterium (assembly GCA_041164445.1). GTDB lineage: Bacteria > Cyanobacteriota > Cyanobacteriia > Prochlorotrichales > Prochlorotrichaceae > JBEAPM01. The sequence goes on along the minus strand of JBEAPM010000115.1, from coordinate 4,431 downwards.
CGATCGCTGAGGCTGCGCGGCTGCTGATCAATAACACACAGGGTGCCTAGGATATAGTGATCGGGGGTGACAAGGGGAGCCCCAGCGTAAAAGCGAATACTAGGATCTTGCAGGACGAGAGGATTATCGGCAAAGCGATCGTCCTGGGTGGCATCCGAGACCATCAAAAGCTGTTCATCGGCAACCACATGGCCACAAAAGGACAAATCTCGATGGGTGGAGGTGGCATCTAACCCGACTCGTGCCTTAAACCACTGACGATCGCTATCCACCAGAGAAATGAGGGCGATCGGGGTGCCACAGATTTCCGCCGCCAACAGGGTTAAATCATCAAATTCCTGTTCGGGTAGGGTATCGACAATTTCGTAGCGGTGGAGAGCCGCAAGACGATCGGCCTCATGGGGAGGAATAGGGGGTTTTTTCATGGTTCAGCCTAGGCTTAAGCGGTAGGTAACAACGCCCGAATCGCATTAAATAGCTCTGTTTCATCTACGATCGGCTTACTGACATAACCATCAAACCCTTGCTCCAAAAACTTTTCCCGATCGCCATCCATAGCATGGGCCGTTAGGGCAATCACAGGAATGCTGCTCAGAAACTGGGTTCTACGAATTTGAGCTAAAACCGCACACCCATCCATACCCGGCAGGGAAATATCTAAGAGGACTAAATCGGGGTTTGCTTCCGCCAGATGAGCTAAAGCACTCATGCCATCGTCATACTCCACTAAGTCATAATCCTCTTCTAACAGAGCACAAACCAACATGCGGTTATCAGGATTATCTTCAACGATCGCAATTCGTTTCATGGCTATAGCTCCCTTTTATAAAAGGTTAAGATGATAAAAGAATGAATGAGAGGAGATATTCTATTCCCCGTTCGTCTTCGTTTGCAGACCTATGCGTAAGGGAAAGGGAATGTTTGACACACCCACACCTCTTTTTCACCTTTTTGGGGGCTATTGATGCTCTCAAGGAATAGCACAGACCTCACGTTCAATGCGGCTTAATGACGGCAAAAACGGACTTACCGATCGGCTGTAACAAATAGTCTATCCTTAATAATTATAGCAGAATTGAGGATACGCCCATGGCTTGCCTGAAAGTGAGACAGCGAGACAACGGGAGCGATGGGCATTTTTCATGCCTCAGGTTTTACTCTTAAATCTTAAGTCTGGGCTTTCCACTGAAAGTGAGAAAATTTCATGGAAGAGTGCAGCGTCGCGCTCTTCCGCCTTAAGTTAGTAGCCATCGAGCCAGGATTCCTGCCTTGGAGTGGGATAAAATTTAGACTTGAATGCTCTAGCTGCCATGCGGGAGACGATCGCGCTCAGTTGGTGAAGGCATCTCAAGGTGCCCAGTTGTTTTTCTGCCCTGCTCCCAGAGGTTTTTGATGATTGATGCAAATTTTCATTGGTTCCGCAAGCTCACCGGAGTGACCCTTCTCTGTCTTTGGTTAGCGATCATCCCCACAGGCGTAAGTTTTGCGGAGCCCCTTTCGCCGGAGTTAGAGCAACAGGTTTTAGAAATTATTCGGAACAATCCTGAGGTGTTAGTCGAAACCCTCCAGCGCTATCAAGAGCTACAGGCTCAAGAACGCCAGAATCAACGGATCGATCGCTTATTCAATACTGTTTCAGCCTTAATTGCGGACTCTCCCACCCAAGGAAATGCCCAATCCACGCTCTTACTGCTGGAACTATCGGACTTTCAATGTCCGTTCTGTGCAGCCAGCCAAGTTCCGTTGAAACAATTTTTAGCGGCTCATCCCGAAATCCAATTGATCTATAAGCACTTTCCCCTCACCAATATCCACCCCGAAGCCTTAGATGCAGCCCGATCGGCCTGGGCAGCCCACCAACAGGATCAGTTTTGGGCTTATCATGATGCCCTCTTTCAACAACAGGATCGCCTCTCTGCTGAGTTGTACACCGAAATCGCAAAATCCCTCAAGCTGGATCTAGAACAGTTCCAAAGCGATCGAGATAGTCCAGCCGCTTTGGCCAGCATCCAAGCCGATGTGAATTTAGGACAACAATTAGGGATTGAAGGGACTCCCTTATTTGTGTTTTATAACTTAGAAACCCAACAGGGCAAGTATCTTTATGGAGCGCGAAGTGCTCGGGAATTTGAAGCGGCCCTACAGGCAGTGGAAAGCGATCGATAATGCACTACAATTCCTATTCTTACGGAGCAGGCTTTCCACTGAAAGCGAAAAAATTTAATGGAAGAGTGCGGCGCTGCACTCTTCCACCTTAAGTGGGTAGATAATTCTAAATGGGATAGGGCTCGTCCCCTCAGTGAAGACCAATCATTTCAGCAGTCTCGTCTTAACAACCGACTTAGGGTTGCTGGAGTTCAAAGCTCAAGGTTCTAATGATGATTATGACTGATGACTTCAACAAAACGATCGCCTCTCATTGGTATCAAGGGCTGAATATTCTGCTCAGAGGAGATGAAGAGCTAGCCCAAGAGATCTGGATGTCAACCATTTTAGATAGCCCTGTAGATCAGGTTGCGATTCAAATTAAAGAGTTAACTCAAATCTTAGAGCGTACAACCATTGAGCTACTGCAAGGAATGGCTTGCCAGAATCAAAATAAAAAACCAGCCTAGCATATCCTAAGCTGGTTCCAAACAGTAATCCACTATCACTTTGATCAGAACTAATGAATCTTGCTCAGCGTTCCCAATATTATCTTCGCAGATGAGACTCATTAAACTTCCCAACCGTCACTATCGTAACAAAGATTACAGATTTTTCATAATAAAACTTTACGAAAAAATAGCAGGGTACTTATAAGTTAAACTAATGTATCCTGCTGTGCTGAGCGGAAAGGGCACACCTTCCGCTAGACTCTAGGACAAGTTCAGGACAACTGGAGTCTGCCTAATCCTATGTTTCCTAATCCTCGCGCCATTCTTGACAGCCTCTTTCCCACCTTGCACCTCGCGGCTCACTATGCCCGGGAAATTCAGCCTCGCATTGCCGCCCAGCCCGATAAGCCGGATGCGGGCAGTACCTTTGCTGCCGCCCTCTCTGATGCAGACTTGTCCATTCAGACTGCGGTGGAAGTTGCCTTGTTGGGGGCATTTCCAGGTATTCATTTTTACGGTGAAGAATACGAGAAATCTTACAATACAAAATATTTTAAGTCTCTGCAAATCCCTGAGGATGACAACTATTTAGTTTTGTTAGACCCCATTGATGGAACTCAATTTTACTTAGATGGACATAAAAACTATCACATTATGCTCAGTGTTGTCGATCGTCAAGACTACTGCGCTGCTTTGATTATCAATCCCCCTAGTCAAACCTACTATTATGCCCTGCGCGGTGAAGGGGCCTATCAAGGACAATTATCGGCAACGATCGGGCAGTCTTCCCTTAAGGACGCGGCTCCCCTGCGCTTAAATCAGGAAAATTTATCTCAGGAGACTAGGATCTACTTGGGATCGCAATTGGCAGATATAGCCAATCACATACCACATGACTATGAAGTGATTAATTTGGCAATAGATTACTCTAAAACCGTGCAGGTCTTTAATCATACCGGCATCTTAGATGGTGGTCTCCAAGGCTCTGCCTTAGCCAGTAATAAACTGATTGATGTGGCGGCTGTTGCCTTTATTGCCCAAGAGGCTGGGTTTAGGGTCAGTACCTTAGGGGGTAACCCCCTACCGCCCATGCCAGAAACCCAGAATCACAGCCGTTCAGGGGGCGTGATTATTGCTGCAACGCAACAGATTCATGATCTACTGGTGGGGGCAGCGATCGCTTCGGGTTATTAGATCATGCTAGGCCGCCGAGGCAAGACGATCGGGACAAATGCTCTGGTAATAATCCCGGAGTTGGCGGGTTGCCGCAGACCAGCCCCAGCGTTCAGCTTCCTGACGGGCCGCACGACGAATTTTTTCCCGCTCGAGTTGGTTGGCTAACAGCCGTTGGGTCGCTTCGATCGCTCCTCGATCGTTCTCCGGCTCAAAGAGAAAACCATTTTCACCATCCGTAACAATATCCGGGATCCCCCCCGCATTGGCCGCAATCACGGGGCACCCAGCCGCCATCGCCTCTAACACAACCAAGCCCAAGGTTTCCGTGAGGGAGGGGAAAACAAAAGCATCCGCCGAAGCATAGGCTGCGCCTAATTCTTCCCCTTGGAGATAGCCCACAAAATAGACGGGTAAGCCGGCGAAGAGGGTTTCTAGTTCCTCCCGATAGGGACCATCCCCCACTAAAGCCAGGCGAGCATTGGGAATGGCTTCTAACACGGGCTTAATGCGATCGATCCCTTTTTCTGCCGATAAGCGTCCCACATAAACCAAGAGGGGATCCTCCGGATGACCTTGAGTTAACCGGTGCCGCATCTCTGGACTGGCTAAGTCCGGTCGAAAACTTTCGGTATCCACCCCCCGCTGCCAGAGGGCACAA
>JBEAPM010000114.1:0-11138 GCA_041164445.1 Cyanobacteriota bacterium | reverse complement strand
TAGGCGGGTCAGTCTGGGATTGGTATGATTGGGGCGAACATTATACGGTGTGTCCTGAAATGCCCACGGCCAGTTTTTTATTCGAGGATTTAAAAACCTTTATTGATACAGACCCCCAGGGATGGGTGGCTCAAGCTTTTGCCTATGGGTTGGAGGCTACGATAGACGGAGATAGCCTTGAAGTGGATGTGACGGCCGATCGTCCTGACTTATTAGCAATCGAAGGATTTGCCCGTGCCCTCAAGGTTTACGCTGGCCAGTCTCGATCGCTGCCCCCAGTCCTGTCCTCCTCCCATCGGCGGGTAGAAGTGGAAGCATCGGTGCTTTTGTTGCGGCCCTACCTGGCGGCTTTGGTTGTGGAAAATTTAAGCCTAACTCCAGCGAGTTTAGAGGGCTTGTTACAATTTCAGGAAAAAGTCAGTCAGACCTTTGGACGACAACGGAAAAAAGCGGCGATCGGTATTTACGATTTAGGGAAAATTCAGGGGCAGTTGACCTATCGCACCGTGGACTGGGAAGCAATCCAATTTATTCCCCTAGGAGAAACCAGCCCCCAAACCCCTCGCTACATTTTGGAACATCATCCCAAAGGGGCTCAGTACCGATCGACCTTGCCCGATGGATCAAGAGTACCAATCTTGCAGGATGAGAGTGGCCAAGTTCTAGCCCTGCCCCCCATCATCAATGCCGCGATCGTCGGGGAGATTAACTCAGACACCACCGCCCTTTTTATTGACGTAACGGGGACGAACCAGAAAACGGTGCAGGAATTAGCCAGTATTTTGGCCCATAACTTCATCGATCGGGGGGCAGCGGTGAAAACCGTCACCATTCAGACCCCCACAGGGGAGTGTCAAACCCCCGATCTCACGCCCCTGTGTATTCCCTTTTCGGCAAAAGTCCTCAACGAGGTGCTAGGCACCGCCATTCCCAAATTAAAATTAGATGCCTATCTCAAGCGCATGAATCTAACCGTGCGCAAGAGCAATGTGGTGGAAGCCCCCAGTTATCGCACGGATCTGTTCAGTGAAATTGATTTAGCTGGAGATTTGTTAGTGGCGATCGGCTTAGAGAACTTACAAGTTGACTACAGTGACTTTCACTTTTTCTTAGGCCACGCCGATCCCCTTAAAGCTTTTGCCCTACAGGTTGGAGACTGGGCGCAACGGATGGGATTGTTAGAAGTTAAAAGCTATATTCTGACGGATCCCGACCTCTTGTCGGGGTTTGTGGCGGATCCCCACCGTTTATTAAGGGCATACAACTCCCGGAGTCGCAGTCATAGCACCGCCCGCCCCACTCTACAGGCAGGCTTACTGGAAATTTTATCCCGCAATATTCAAGCCCCCAAACCCCTACAGATTTATGAAGTCGGGGAAGTGCTGCTGCCCCAAGGGGATGACCTTAAAGCCGATCAATTCAGAGAAACGGTCTATTGGGGGTTTGCCGTGCTCGACTCCCAAGCCTCCTTCACGATCGCCAAGTCCTATACCCAGACCCTGCTCAAAGCCCTGGAAATTCCTTTTCAGTTAACCCCCTGTAGCGATCGGCGTTATGTTCCCCAACGGGCCGCCACCGTGATGGTTCAGGGGCAAGCCATCGGTCATTTTGGTGAAATTCATCCTCAAATTCTGGAGCAGTTTTCCTTCCCGGAGCCCGTTTGTGCCGGAGAATTGGATTGTCAAGCCCTGAGAATTTAGCTTCTTCTTGAGAGATCGGTGACCACCTTAAGGTGGAAGAGTACGGCGCTCAGTGGCAAGTCTAGAGATCCAATGGGATTAAAACAATCCGATCGCGACCTTGGGCCTTGGCTTGATAGAGCCTCTCATCCGCCTGGGCAAATAAGGTGGAAAACCCTTGGGAATCCTGGGGAATACAACAGGCACCACCGATACTGCTGGTCACAATTTGGTTAATTTGAGACCGGGCATGGGGAATTTTGAGCTGTCGAATGGCCACTAACATTTGCTCAGCGATCGTTTGCAAGGTCTCCACATTGGGCAGATCCCTTAAGAGTAAGACAAATTCCTCGCCCCCATACCGAGCGGCTAAATCCTCGGGACGTTGTAGGGTGGTGGCAATGGTTTCGGCAATTAAGCGGAGACAGACATCACCTTGGGGATGTCCGTAGCGATCGTTGTAAGCCTTAAAGTAATGCACATCAATGAGCAGAATTCCAATTCTCTGTTGTTGCTGGTAAGCCGCTTCCCAGGCTTCTTGGGCTTTCAGGTCAAACTGACGACGGTTGGCAATGCCCGTGAGACCATCCAGATAGGACAAAGTCTCTAAACGGTTGTTGAGTTGGAGAATTTTGGACTGAGCCTTCTGTAGTTCCCGCAACTGTTGCCGTGACTTTTGGGCAAACCAGATCGCTGCTCCCAAAATCAGCGAAAAGGTGCTCCCAAAAAAGAGAATAGCCTCACTGACAAAATTATGAATCTGGATATTATATTGAGTCGTAATTTCCAGTTCAGCAGCCTCTATTGCCTGCCATAGAGACAAGGTAACCGTTAGCCCCATTAAGGTGCTGGTAATGGGCAACATCGGCAGCATCAAGGTTTGAAAACTCCGAAAACAGAGTATCTGAGCCGCCAAGCTCAGCAACATTCCCGAAATGATGAAGCCCAGAGAGGTATGCAGCGCCATCTGGGTGAGTTTTCCCCAACCGTAGGCAGAGGTAACATTAGAGAGGTATCCCAAAAAAGCCACCATCCCTAATCCTGCGACCAAAGCCCCCAGAGCACTCGCAGCGTATAAAGGAATTAAGCGCGGTTTACCATAAACCATCAAGACGATCGCCGTACCACTCAAACTAAAGCAGAGAGCGGTATTGGGAGCCATGCGTCCAGGATGGGACGTGGCAACGGTGATGTAGTGTTTCATGAACAGCTCATCAATGCCCAAGTTCACTTGGAAGAGATATTCCAAGAGGGTGAGTCCTCCCAAGACCAACAGGATAGGAGCAAGCCAACGGGGAAGTTTATACCGCTGAGTACTCATCATGACAAGACAGGCTCCCAACACAGCAAACCCTAGGGCAGTATTAAACTGCATGGGTACAAAACTGGGGTGAATTTGGATGAGCGGCTCTAGACCGGTGTACCACCCCACACAAACCACTAGACCGAGGGTCAGAATCGCACATCCGCCGATCTTTAAGACCCATTGTTGAGATAGGTGGCCCATAAACAGTGAACTCAGATAATTGCGCCCTAATGATTGCTGGATCAGAAATACAGCAGTTCTAAATCAGTTGTAAGGACTAGACTGCTAAAGCCGTTGTGTGGGGCGAACCCCGCATAACCCCCTTAGGATTGCCATCGCTATCCAATTCTCCAGTGCATCACTACTCTAGGTTCTCTGTATCGAAAAAAAGGGAACCGAATGTGTCACAATAAAAACCCTATTTTACAGTGTTCCTACAACTGGCAAAAGTGCAAACCTCATTGCTCCTCTATTAGAGAATCTTGACATGAATGCCCTCAATGCTCCCGCGCTCCTCCAACAATTATTGGATCAACAATCCCTTTCCATTGAACAATCTCGGCAACTCATGGAAGGGTGGCTACAGGAGGCGATTCCCCCTGTGTTGTCCGGTGCAATTTTGGCGGCTATCCAAGCAAAAGGCGTTTCTAGCTCGGAATTGGTCGGCATGGCTCAAGTGTTGCAAGACCAAGCAGAGCAGATTAGTCGTTTACGGGATCCCTCTGAAGTGGTCATTGATACCTGTGGTACGGGGGGAGATGGTGCATCGACCTTTAATATTTCCACCACCGTGGCCTTTGTGGCCGCAGCAGCCGGTATTAAGGTTGCCAAACATGGTAACCGTTCCGCTTCGGGAAAGGTGGGATCGGCGGATGTTTTGGAAGCGATCGGAGTGAATTTAGCGGCTCCCAAAGAGCAGATTGATGCGGCCCTCGATCAGGTGGGTATTACGTTCCTGTTTGCTCCGGGTTGGCACCCTGCCATGAAGGCGGTGGTTCCTCTGCGTAAAACCCTAAAAGTGCGGACAATTTTTAACCTATTGGGGCCCTTAGTCAATCCCCTCAAACCCACGGGGCAAGTCTTGGGTGTCTCTCAGGCAAACTTGGTGCCGATTATGGCGGAAGCCTTGCAACAGTTAAAGATTCCCCAGGCGATCGTTTTATATGGTCGAGAGGGCTTAGATGAAGCGGGCTTAGGGGCTCCCACAAATATGATGCAACTGAAAAACGATCGTTTAACCCCTACCATTGTTGATCCTCAAGCTCTGGGCTTGACTCCAGCTCCCTTAACGGCTTTACAAGGGGGAGACGTAATAGAAAATTCTGTCATTCTCAGCGCTGTCTTACAAGGAAAAGGTAGTCTGGCACAGCAGGAGGTGGTCATCCTCAACAGTGCCTTTGCCCTGCAAGTTGGTCAAGCCGTATCTTCCTTAGAACAGGGGATTGAGCAAGCCCGCGCCATCCTCAAGAGTGGTGCAGCGTGGCAAAAACTAGAAGAATTAGTGGCCTTTCTCAAAGCGGCCTAATCAAAGCGGGCGAGGATCGGCAACACTTTTCCCTGGGATTAAATTAAAAACTTACCCTACCCTAGGAGTCAGCCTCCTGCCCATGACAAGCGTGATGATAGCGGACAAAGCCAACACCATAGGTTAAGGAGAGGTTTTCATCGGTGAGGGTATGATGTGGGCTGCCTTGACAGCGAATCATTTGGTTTAAGCAAATGACATGATCACAGTTCCGTTGCACCATTTCTAAGTTGTGGGAGACCTGTAGGATCGCCCATCCCTGTTCTTGTTTGAGTTGCTTGAGTAATTGGTAAAAGTCCCACTCACTGCGTAAGTCTAACCCCGCAGGGGCTTCGTCTAAAATTAACAACCGTCGAGGACGCACCAGACAATAGGCCAACAGTACCCGTTTGGTTTGCCCCCCGGAAAGAGTGCTCAGGAGTTTCTGGCGCAATGGCCAAGCCTCAACGGTGGTCAGGGCCCTGCGAATGGCCTGGCGACGATCGTTTCCCCCCTGCCAGGGGAGTTGCCAGCCCAGGGAATCCCAGCCCAGTCCAACCCATTCTTCTACGGTCATCGGTAAACGACGATCGAAGAGAAAACTCTGAGGCAAATAGGCAATGTCTTGGCGTACCCCGTTTGGCAGTTGGCCCGTCGGACTCAGGCGATGCCCCATCATCCACACTTCTCCTGCATGATGGGGCAAAATTCCTAACAGGGCTTTAATTAAGGTACTTTTACCTGCGCCATTGGGGCCTACTACAGCGGTATCGGTGCCCGGTTGCAAAGAAAAGGAGACATTTTGTACCGCCACTTGTCGCTGTCGCTGCACCGTTAAGCCTTGGACGTTCAGGACTGGAGTAACGCGGGGACTTTGGGGTGATCCCGTGTTGCCCACACTGTCCACCACACTGTCCACCATACTGTTCACCACGCTATCCCCCGCACGGCGGCTCTGTTGAAACATCCCACTCAATCGTTTCACGGTTGGTTCTCCTGGTTGATCATGTTAGGTATAGTCATGTCAGGTCTGCTCACTTTGGGTAGGTTACTGCCGGGTTTGTCTGATTCCTGGGGTCAAGGCATTAATCAGGTTGGCTACGTTTTGGCGCATCACCTTCAGGTAGGCTTCAGGGCTGGGGTCACCGGTTTCTAAGGGGTCAAAGACACTAATCTCTAGAGTGAGATCCTGGGCAAGGGCTGCCAAACTATTGCTGCTGGCCAAGGGTTCTGTGAGCAGGGCGCGAATATTTTCGGCTTTGACAAGGCTAATGATGCGCTGCAGATCTTGGGGGGAGGGACTGACTTCCGGCACATCCACAAAAAACTGCACCTGTAACCCATAGCGATCGGCAAAGTAAGAGGCAAAGTCGTGGAAGGTAATAAAGGTTTGCCCCACATAGGGGGATAACTGCTGGGTAAACTCCTGATCCAAAGCTTGGAGGGCGGCAATGTAAGCGGCGGCATTGGCTTCATACAGGGCTTGACCCGCTGGATCCGCTGCCACCAGTCCCTCTCGAATATTTTCAACCTGGGCGATCGCTCGCTGCGGATCTAGCCAAAGGTGAGGATTCACATCGCCATGATCATGATCTCCCCCGTGGGCATGGTGCAGATCCTCCGTGGCTAGGGTGGGAATATCCGTACTGGCCTCAACGATCGCTAAGTCCGCATTTCCGGCACTGCGAATTAAGTCCCCCAGAAAGGCTTCTAGCCCCAAACCATTTTGCACTAAGACATCGGACTGAGCGATCATTTCCACGTCTCTAGGCTTGGCTTGAAAGTCATGGGGCCCCACGTTGGGGGGCAAAATTTGCACCACCCGCCCCCGATCCCCTAGCACCGCTTGGGTAAATTGGCTCATGGGGGTGATGGTGGTGACGACCTGCAGCACCACTGCCTCCGGATTCGTTGCAGTGGGCACTGCTTCAGAGGTGGGACTCGTGACTTCCACGGGGGACTCCGATCCTGGGGGTGAGTTCACGCATCCTGCCAGGACGATCGCCGCAAGCAGCCCGATCGGGCGGATTCCCCAGAAACTGGGGAGGGGGCTAAAGCAGGCTTGACCAGTGGGGAGCGGGGGGGGTAGCTTAAATCCTGTGACAGGGTAATTTTGGTGTTCCATTCTGGGGGTTCCATTCAAGAGCACTCCAAAGGAATGAGAATGATTCTCATTCTACCGGATTCTTTTCCAGACTGAGACACCAATCAATAAACTGGCGAGCCGTGCGGCCCGATCGTCCATTGTGGCGGGTTGCCCATTGCTTCGCTTGGGCTTCCAAAGTCTCGGACGGTTGGCTGAGGTGAGCCTGCTGGGCCAGGTGATGCACCATCTGGAGATAGGTGTCTTGATCCGCTGGTTCAAAGGTTAGGGTTAGCCCAAAGCGATCGCTAAAGGACAGTTTTTCCTGGAGGGTATCCCAGGCGTGAATTTCTGCGGCATCCTGCGGGCGGGGACGATCGCCCTGAAACTCTCGCACTAAGTGTCGTCGGTTACTGGTGGCGTAGACCACCAAATTCTGCGGTCGGGCGGTAATGCTCCCTTCTAAGACCACCTTGAGGGCCTTAAACATCTCGTCATCTTCCTCAAAAGAGAGGTCATCCACAAAGACCACAAACTTGAGGATCGAGGATCGCACATCTTCTACGATCGCAGGGAGACTTTGTAACTCCCCTTTCGGCACTTCTACCAACCGTAGCCCTTGGCTGCCGTAGGCATGGGGGAGGGCCTTGATCAAAGAAGATTTACCTGAGCCCCGACTCCCGTAGAGCAAAATATTCTGAGCGGGCAGACCCCGCAATAAAAATTCAGTATTTTGGAGCAGAGTGGCTTTGGGGTGATCGTAGCCCACCAGTTGAGCCAAGGTCACGGGATCTGGGTTCGCAATCCCCCGCAGTTGCTGATCCTGCCAACGAAAACAGGTAAATTGGTTTACGGGGCCCACCCCCCAGTGTTGATAAAAAGCCACCAAGTTGGGTAAACGATCGCTCCAGAGGCAGATGGTGTCCTCCGCAAACACGGACTCCAGTGCATCCCGTCGCAGCGTTGCAAAGGGGGCTTCTTCTCCTTCCTTCAGGGTAAGGGAGGTCTGGGCTATAAAGCCCTGGTCAAAAGGTTCACTGGGTAAAGGCTCCAGTGGATACACTAAGTATTCCACCACCTGATGAATGACCCCTACGTCTACCTCGGCCAACCGCTGTAATGCCCGTAGATCCCGTGCTGCCGCCTCCCGTAGTCCTGCAGGTAATTGCTCCCAAGGGGTGTATTGAGCCCGTTCACTGAAGGGGTTTCGATCGAGGGCGATCGCCTCTAGCATTTGACTACGCCAAGTCTGACCCGTTACCCCTAAGCTCAAAAACCAATCGGCATAGGTGTGTAAACAGTCCTGCGGACGAGGATGGGGATCCAGGAGGCAACGCAACAGTTTTTCCCAGGCTTTGCCCGTGGAAGTTGCTAGTACACCGCGATAGAGCAATAGCCCCATCATGTCCGTTTGTAAGGGCTGTAGCGATCGAAGAACCTCCCGGAAGCGATCGGTATCAAAGGGGGGGACAGTCATGAACATTCCCTGGATTACACCGGACGATCGGCAATGACCCGATCGATTAACCCATATTCCTGGGCTTCCTCAGCGGATAGATAGTAATCCCGATCCGTATCCTTTTGAATTTTTTCGATGGATTGCCCCGTGCGGGTTGCCAGAATCTCATTGAGTTGATGACGAATGCGTAAAATTTCCTTCGCTTCAATATCAATATCCGTAGCCTGCCGACGACCCGTTCCCCCCAAGGGTTGGTGAATCATAATCCGGGCATGGGGCAAAGCCAGGCGTTTGCCTTTGGTTCCAGCGGTGAGCAAAAACGCCCCCATGGAGGCCGCTAAGCCCACACAAATGGTAATCACTTCAGACTTAATGTGCTGCATGGTGTCGTAAATGGCCATGCCTGCGGTTACCGAACCCCCTGGAGAGTTGATATAGAGATAAATCGGCTTATTATTATCTTCAGAATCCAAATACAACAGGAACGCCACAATTTGATTGGCTAAACCATCCGTAACTTCCTGTCCTAAAAAGATAATTCGTTCTTGACTCAACCGCGTATAAATATCAATCCAGCGCTCGTAAGGACTGCCGGGAAGACGATAAGGAACACTAGGAACTCCAATAGGCATCTCAATTCTCTCTTGGTTTTAAGGGGTAGGGATTAGGGGTTAGGGGTTAGATCAGAATTGAGAATTTAGAATTCAAAATTCAAAACTCAAAACTCAAAATTCAAAACTAACAAACTAAGCGGGTAAACTCACCGGTAGCTCTTTTGAACTTTCCAACACTCGATCGATTAGACCATATTCCTTCGCTTGGTAAGGGGTCATATACAACATCCGATCGGTATCCTTCGAGAGTTGCTCTACCGTCTGCCCCGTATTGCGGGACAAAATTTCTAAGGTCGTGCGTTTGTTGTCCAAAACTTCTTTTGCCCGAATTTGAATATCCGTGGCCTGACCTTGAGCGCCCGTGCGCGGTTGGTTCAGCACGATCGTGGCGTGGGGTAAACTAGCACGACTACCTTTGGTTCCCGCCGATAAAATCATGGCCGCAGTGCCCATCGCTTGACCAATGCAGATCGTGTGTACCGGTGGTTTGATGTAGCTCAACGTATCGCAAATGGCAAAGGCTTCCGTTTCAAAGCCGATCGCCGCCCCATCGTACCAGGCCGTTCCCGTAGAGTTGATATAAAAGTAAATTGGCTTTTCAGGATTATCAAACTCCAGATAGAGCAATTGCGCCAGGATCAACTCCGTTACATCCAGCCCCACCTGACGTTTCACATCATCGGAGGAAAAGAGGGGCATTCCCAGGTAGACAATCCGTTCTTTGAGTAGCAAGGATGCTAGGTCTGGGGGTGGGGTGCGATAGTAGGCATCCCCGTAATAGGCCGTTTGAGCAGCCTGAATCGGTCCATTCATAATTGAGCGTTGGGGCAACAGTATTCTTATTCTTAGGATAGTAGACAGCCTGCAAAATAGCTTGGAATTATCCAGCGGGAATCCGAATTGAGCGGGACTGGAATCGCTACAGTTTTAGGGTAATCCGGTCTGAGCAGATTGAACGTGAAGCCGCTGCAGCCGGAAGATAACGCCGTCAGGTGGGACACCGTATTTCTGGGCTAAGCCGGAATTTGAGGGGAGGTAAACCTGTCAAGAAACACTCAACTGTAGTTGCACAGACCTATCCGACGACCAACTTAAGGCGGAAGAGTGCGGCGCTTCGTGCCGCATGCTTCCATGAAATTTTTTCGCTTTCAGTGGAAAGCCAATGATCTTTTGATCAAATAGGACACTAATACCATTCTGACCCCTGCCTTCCTGAACGGTGACCATTGGAAGAAGACAAGGGTTGTGATACCCTGATTTTCTAATCTAGACTGGAAGCATATTTCAAGGCAGAAGCTTTTGTTAAGTCTTTAAGCCTGGGGCAGCAAAAAGTCTGAAGGACTCGACCAGATACCAGGGGATATATTGAGAATGAAGCTATACTTCACCGGTGGCACTGATACTGGGTTGGTACGTTCTAGTAATCAGGACTCTCATTGCATTGATCCGGAAGGTCGCTTCTTTATTGTGGCAGATGGGATGGGGGGACACGCGGGAGGACAAGAAGCGAGTGCGATCGCGGTCAAAACGATCGAGAAATATCTCAGTAAATATTGGGACAGCCCTAAATCTTCCCCCTGGATTTTGGAGCAGTCAATCTTAGAAGCGAATCGAGCTATTCTCAAGGATCAAGATTCTCACCCCGAACGGGCAGATATGGGAACCACTGTGGTCGCAATTATGTTCCGCCCTCCCACTGCCGATCCTCAAGGGGAACCTGAACCTTGGTGTGCCCACGTTGGAGACTCCCGCTTGTACCGCTTGCGGGGAGCTAGCCTTGTACAAATTACCGAAGATCATACCTGGGTGAATCGGGCCCTGCGCTTGGGCAATATTACACCGGACCAATGCCGCACCCACCCGTGGCGGCACGTCCTCTCCCAGTGTTTAGGACAGAGAGACCTCCAGGAAATTCATGTGCAATTGGTGGAAGTGTTACCGGGCGATCGTCTTTTGCTCTGTAGCGATGGGCTCACGGAAGAAGTGCCCGATGACATCATTGCCCAAATTCTCAAGAAAATGCGAGCCAGTGACATGGTGGTCAATAGCCTCATTAGCCTCGCTAAAGAGCGGGGCGGCCGGGACAATATCACCGTGGTTGCCCTCGTCGCAGATATGCATCAGTAGGGAGATGCGGTAAAATTTTAACCAGCATCGGGCATAAGGCACCTTTTCGGCTGCTCTGCCGTCATGCTTCGTGTTGTCGTGGTGTTTGGATGTGCGAGGTAACGTGAACTATTCCTTGACAATTTCATCGGCTTTGGTAGCCGCCTTTAGCTTTTCAGCTCTAGGTCTTAATTCGATCGCTAGAGCAGGAGAGCTAAACCTAGCCTTAAACACCGAACTCCCCCCGGTAGGAACTTCGGCCTTAACCTTTGGTGATCCGTTGCCTTTAGCGGCGCAGCCCACCATTACTCCGATTACACCAGATCTTGTTGATTTTCAACTGTCTCAGGCTACTCCTAGGGGGGGGGGGGGGGGGGGGGGGGGGGG
>JBEAPM010000113.1:0-13680 GCA_041164445.1 Cyanobacteriota bacterium | reverse complement strand
GCCCGGGTCAATCAAGAATTATCCTTATTTAGTATTAACTTAGAGCAGGCGGCGGGACTCTGGATCAAGCGGCTCTTACCCTATCATCATCACTGTGATACACCGCCCCCGTCTCCCCTAGCTCCCTTGCAGTTTTCCTGGCTAGAAACCGCTTTTCCAGGGGCAAAAACCTTACCTCGCCGGGTCTTAACCCTTGGTCATCAACTCATCGATCGCTTTAAGCAAGAGGGAGGGTTTGCCTTTGCAGAGTCCCCCGCTGCCGCAACCCCTGAAAATCGGGCCTCAACGATCGCCCATCTCAAGATCCTCTGGTATCAAGAACTAGAGCAGGTCAAGCAAACCCTCACCCACATTAGCCAGTTATCTTCGCCGGATTTATTGTGGCGACTGCGGGAGGTTTTGGAATTGATGCAAGTGCCCAATCTCAAAAGCCCGTTGCTACAAGGAACCAAGTTTGCCGCCTATTCCCTCTCCTTTGGCACGATCGGGGTGGTGTGGGTAGAGGATTCCCATCAAACCACCTTTTATCACCTCATGAAAGCCTGTCAAAAACTGCTGGGTCGGCAAGATTGGGATGGGTTATATTTGCTGCGGGCTGAACCCATTGGGCGACGCACCACCAAGGCGTACCAACTCTATCGGCGTATCTTTGCCTATGCGAATTATTTACATATTCAACCGGATTTAGAGGCCGTTCAACAGTTAGAAACCTATCACCGCTTATTAAACGCTGCCAGTGGGCGGGAATTGGTGGTGGGTCAGGAAACCCCGGATATTCCCACGTTTCAGACCTTAATACGCCAGGCAAAAGTGTTGCAGCGTTGTTCCCTGTTAGAGGAGTTAGGGATCATTCGCCCTAGCGAAGTGGTCCCAGAGCCGGAGGCAGCCAATGTACAAACGCCGGAAACTCCAGAAGCCGCAGGTGAAAGCTCCGTCAGGGAATATCTCGAAAACCTCGTCATTACCCAACAACTGATGGGATTACAGGTCTTAATTCGTCAGGGCTGTAGCCAATTTTCCCAGGTGCCGGAAACTGAAGTGGCCGCCCAGGCCCATCACCTCTGTGAACAAGGGCGGATTTATTTACTGAACCCAGACGATCGTCCGGTGGAACAGTTGGTCAGCTACCGGCCTTTATAGGGGGCATCCAGAGAGGCACCCAGAACAGCACATCCCCTGAAGAAGACGCTTAACGCGCATCTTGGAATCATGCACTTGGCGGATCCCCCGGAACCCAGCTTGTGTTAGAGTGGCACCGTTTGTCTTGGTTTCCGCCGTTCATTAAGCTTGAGTGAGTTCCGTCATGGTTGCAGTTGCAATTTTGGCAGCAGGTAAAGGTACCCGTATGAAGTCCGATCGTCCTAAGGTCTTGCATGAGTTAGGGGGACGATCGCTGGTGGAGTGGGTCTTAGAAAGTACCAAATCATTGGACGTGTCACATCGATTCGTGATTGTGGGCTATCAAGGTGATCAAGTCAAAGCGGCCCTGTCCCATTACCCCGATTTACAATTCGTGGTTCAACCGGAACAACTGGGAACCGGCCACGCCGTTCAACAATTGCTCCCCTATCTGCCCGACTTTGAGGGGGATCTGTTAATCCTCAATGGCGATGTCCCCTTGCTCCAAGGCTCAACCCTGCAGCAATTGGTCAAAACCCACACCGAAGCCAAAAACGCTGCAACCTTACTCACCGCCCAAGTGCCCGATCCCAAAGGCTATGGGCGGGTTTTTTGTGATGGTCAGCATCGTTTGACCCAAATTATTGAAGACCGAGATTGTACCCCCGCCCAACGCAAAAATCATCGGGTCAATGTGGGGGTTTACTGCTTCAAGTGGCCGGATTTAGCGGCAGCTTTGCCCAAGCTCAGTAGTGCTAACGATCAGGAAGAGTATTATTTAACGGAAGTGGTAGATTATCTCAATCCGATTATGGCGACGGATGTAGAGGATTACCAAGAAACCTTAGGGGTCAATAATCGCAAGCAAATGAGTGAAGCCTATGCCATCCTGCAGGATCGCATTAAGGACTATTGGATGGCAGCCGGGGTCACCATGATTGATCCCGACAGCATTACCATCGACGATACGGTGCAGATCAGTTCCGATGTGATTATTGAACCCCAAACCCATCTGCGGGGCACAACTTCCGTGGGGGAAGGCAGTCATGTGGGGCCCGGTTGCTTAATTGAAAATAGCCACATTGGCGATCGTACCCGCATTTTATATTCCGTGATCAGTGAGAGTCAGGTGGAAAGTCAAGCCCGTGTGGGCCCCTATGCCCATCTGCGCAGTCAGGCGGTGATTGGGAACCAGTGCCGGGTGGGGAATTTTGTTGAGGTGAAAAATACCCAGGTGGGTGAAGGCAGCAACATTGCCCATTTGTCCTATCTGGGAGATGCCCAACTGGGGGAAAAGGTCAATGTGGGCGCAGGTACCATTACCGCAAACTACGATGGCGTGAAAAAACACCCGACGGTGATTGGTTCCGGCAGTAAAACGGGCTCCAATAGTGTTTTAGTGGCTCCGGTAACGGTGGGGCAAAACGTAACGATCGCTGCGGGCTCTACCATTACTGAAGATGTGCCTGACAATGCCCTAGCGATCGCGCGGAGCCGTCAGGTAAATAAAGAGAATTGGCAGTCCCGCGCTTTACCCAAGTCCTAGTCTGACCACCCTATAGCTACAACCCTATCCCTACCGTAATATCCCACGGCAATCCTCAAGGGGATTCTCGCCTCAGGCTCAAGAGTTTATCGGCTTGAGGTGGACTCACTACAGCCCCGAGGGGTCGGAAAAATTTTGCCCGGGTTGGCTAACTGCAGGGGATCAAAAACCTTGCGGAGGAACTGCATGGTTTCTAAATCTGCTTCACTAAACATGGCGCTCATATACTCCCGTTTATCGGAGCCAATGCCATGTTCACCGGAAATGCTGCCCCCCGTTTGCACACAGAGTTTGAGAATGGCTCCCCCTAACGCTTCCACTTTTTCCAGGGCACCGGGTACTGCGTTGTTGTACAGGATCAAGGGGTGTAAGTTGCCATCCCCCGCATGAAAGACATTGGCCACCTTATACCCATGTTCTTGACTGAGGGCTTCAATTTCTTGCAGGACTCTGGGCAGTTGGGTGCGGGGAATGACTCCATCCTGCACGTAATAATCGGGGCTGAGTTTGCCCATGGCGGCGAAGGCCGCTTTGCGGCCTTTCCACAGAGTTAAGCGATCCTGGGGCTCCGTGGCCACCTGAATTTGGCGGGCTCCATTGGCTTTACAAATCTCTGACACTCGATCGCTATTTAAGGCCACTTCAATAGCTAACCCATCTAATTCCACCAAGAGAATGGCCGCGGCATCCCGAGGGTAACACTGGGTTTTAACCACATCTTCCACGGCATTAATACTAAAGTTGTCCATCATTTCCATGCCAGCGGGAATAATCCCGGCACTGATAATGCCAGAAACCGCAGCCCCGGCTGCTTCCACACTGGTAAAATCCGCCAGCAAAACCTGAATCGATTCTGGATTTTTAATAATCCGCAGCGTAATTTCCGTAGCAATCCCTAAGGTTCCTTCCGAACCCACTAAAATTCCCGTGAGATCATAGCCCGGCATCTCCGGAATTTTACTCCCCAATTCCACGATCGAGGCATCCGGTAACACTAATTTCATCCCTAAAATATGATTGGCGGTCACCCCATATTTCAAACAGTGAACCCCACCGGAATTCTCCGCTAAGTTGCCCCCGATCGAGCAAATGGTTTGACTAGAGGGATCGGGAGCATAAAAATAGCCTGCCTCCGTAACCGCTTGGGTCACATTGGTGTTAATCACCCCCGGTTGAACCACCATCCGTTGGTTGGCTAAATCCACCTCAAGAATTTTATTCATCAAGGTGGTGACAATGAGCACACTATCCGCCAAAGGCAGGGCCCCACCGGATAACCCCGTCCCGGATCCTCGGGTCACAAAGGGCACCTGAAACTGGTTACAGAGCTTGACCGCCGTCGCCACTTCTGCGGTACTGCGGGGTAACACCACGAGGGCCGGCCGCTGACGATAACTGGTCAAACCATCACATTCATAAACCAGTAATTCTTCTTTCCGTTCCACTAAGCGATCGTTGCCTAGGGTTTGGCGAAAAACCTGGCCAATCTGCTTCCAGTTGGGTTGCGCCTTCATCTCTCTCCCTCTGCTCAAGTAAAGTTAAATTCTATAATGGCACAATCATCGTCAAAGGTTTTCACCCCCGTTTCTGCCTGAACTTGTTCAATGAGGGTTTCTAAGGACACGCTTGAGGATTGGGCAAATTGTTGGAGGACTCCGCTAAATTTTTCTAATCCCCAGGGCTTGCCGGTCTCCGTATCGATCATTTCATAAATCCCATCACTAAAGGTATAAAGCTTACTCAATTCAGGGATAATCTGGGACTTCATCTCAAACTCAAATTCTGGCATAAACCCCACCGGAATTCCCGTTGCTGCTAAAGACGTTAAGGGCTGTTCTGCGCCAGGACAAATTAAGAGCGCGGGCGGATGCCCTGCATTGGCATAACATAACTCACGAGTTTTAGGATTATAAGTGCCATAAACGATCGTAAAATATTGCCCATTGTGGTCTTCCATCGAAAAATTATCGTTTAACAACGTCAACACCGCTGCAGGATTAGAGAGGTTAATTCGCTGTTCCTGTAAAGAACTTAAGTGAAGAAAGTTTCGGATTGAAACGGAAAGTAAGGCGGCCCGTAATCCATGCCCCGACACATCCAAAAAATAGAATCGCAGTAATCGTGATTCAGAGGTCTGAATCCAGTCGTAATAAAAGAAATCTCCACCCAACTGTGTTGAAGGCAAGAAGTAAGAGCGAATGGAGACTTCCCCTTGTTGGGGTAAGGGTAACAAAGATTGCACATAGGCGGCTGCTTCTGCTAATTCAGCTTCTAGCAATTGCTTTTGTCGTTGTAAATCCGCCGCTAGTTTTTGTAACGTTTGATTGAGTTGGTACAGCCGTAGCCCCGCCCGCACCCGAGATTGTAATTCTGTCGATTCAATGGGTTTAGAGAGAAATTCGTCAGCTCCGGTGTCTAACCCCTGAATCCGATCGGCAACTTCTTCCCGAGCCGTCAGTAAGATAAAAAAAGTGGCGGAAAATTTAGGATCAGATTTAATCGCTTGACAGACTTGCAGTCCATCCATTTTCGGCATCATCCAATCACAGATAATTAAGGCCGGGAGGATGTCGTGGGCCAGCGCTAGGCCTTCTTCACCATTTTTTGCCTGAATAACCTCATAGCCTTGCTTGCGCAGCACTAACGTCACGAGCAAACGCATGGTTGCATCATCATCGATGACTAGGATTTTAACCATGTGAACCTGCGGATAGAAGAAACCAGATTCAAGACTATAATCTTGCCGATCTTCATTGTACGGCTTTAAGGGGCGTACCCCCTCAGGCGGTGAGAAATTTTTCTGGGTAGTGCGAAGGGGATTCACTCCAGTCTGTCCCAGAGAGAATTCTAAACGCTAGACTAGTCTTAACTTTTGAGGACACCTCAAAAAATCCAAAATAGGGTTCCTCTGCAAGAATAGGAATGGTGGCGGGCGGCTTCGCCGTCCGCCACCATTCATCGAAGTGCTCTAACTTTATTTGCTTCATCTAACTCACTCAACTATGACTGTTTTTCAATCCATCAAGTCTTCTCTTCGATCGCTCCGTCACCTCAGTCAGGCTGCCTTGGTGGGGGTTCTCTTCCAGGGCTTGGTTTGGGCTACCCCAGCTCAAGCCCAACGTCAGGTAGAAGAAGGCTTGAGTTACAGTCAACTGCTGACGGACATTGAAGCCAATAAGGTGCGCCGCATTGAATATGATCCCGTCAATAATATTGCCAGTGTTTACTACAAAAATGCTCAGGAAGGTGAGGTAGAGCGGATTTTACTCTTTTCAGAAAATACTGAACTGGTGGAGCTTTCGCGGGAAAAAGCGGTGGAATTTACGGTGCGTCCCACGGCGGACAGCCAAGCGGTGCTCAGTTGGTTAGCCAATTTACTGGTGATTGGGATCTTACTCTCGGCGTTGATTATTGTGGTTCGCCGCTCCAGTGGGGCCGCCAACCAAGCCTTGAATTTTGGTAAGTCGAAGGCCCGATTCCAGATGGAGGCTAAAACGAATGTGGTGTTTGATGATGTGGCGGGGGTAGAAGAAGCGAAGGAAGAGTTACAGGAAGTTGTCACATTTTTGAAAAAGCCCGAACGATTCACCGCGATCGGGGCCCGCATTCCCAAGGGCGTTCTTCTGGTGGGGGCACCGGGTACGGGGAAAACCTTACTGGCCAAAGCGATCGCCGGGGAGGCTGGGGTTCCTTTCTTTAGCATTTCCGGGTCTGAGTTTGTGGAAATGTTCGTGGGGGTTGGGGCTTCACGGGTCCGCGATTTATTCCGCAAAGCCAAGGAAAATAGTCCTTGTATTGTCTTTATTGATGAAATTGATGCGGTGGGCCGTCAGCGGGGCATTGGCATTGGGGGCGGTAATGATGAGCGGGAACAAACCCTCAACCAATTACTGACGGAAATGGATGGTTTTGAGGACAATAGCGGCATTATCGTCATTGCCGCCACCAACCGTCCCGATGTGTTGGATACCGCCTTATTGCGTCCCGGTCGTTTCGATCGCCAGATTACCGTCGATCTGCCCAGCTTTAACGGACGCTTACACATTCTTGAAGTCCATGCCCGAGACAAGAAAATTTCCGAACGGGTTTCCCTAGAAGCGATCGCTCGGCGGACACCAGGTTTTTCGGGAGCCGATCTCGCCAATTTACTCAATGAAGCCGCCATTCTCACGGCCCGTCGCCGCAAAGACGAAATTGGTAACGAAGAGGTCACCGATGCCATCGATCGCATCACCATCGGCTTAACCCTAACCCCCCTCTTAGATAGCAAGAAAAAGCGCATCGTTGCCTACCATGAAGTGGGCCATGCCCTCCTCATGACCCTGCTCAAACATGCTGAAGATCTCGATAAAGTGACCATCATTCCCCGATCGGGAGGGGTGGGTGGTTTTGCCAAGTGGGTGCCCAATGAAGAGATGATTGATAGCGGTCTCTTTACCCGGGCCTGGTTGATGGCGCGGATGATTGTCCTCATGGGAGGCCGAGCAGCGGAAGAAGTGGTCTTTGGGCAGGATGAAGTCACCCCCGGAGCCTCCTCTGATATTAAAAACCTCACCAACCTGGCCCGGGAAATGGTCACTCGTTATGGCATGTCGGATCTGGGCCCTCTGGCGTTAGAAAGTAGCAACAACGAAATTTATCTCGGGCGGGATTTAATGACTCCCCGGGCCGAGTACTCTGAAGAAATGGCCATTAAAATTGATCACCAAATTCGGGCCCTTGCTAAATATTGTCACGGCGAAGCCCTACGCTTATTACAGGAAAACCGGGCTACGATCGATCGCTTAGTGGATATTCTCTTAGAGCAGGAAGAGTTAGACGGGGAAGAATTTCGTCAAATTGTCGCAGAATACGCGGCCATTCCCGAAAAAGAGGAGTTGACCACTGCTATGGCCAGCGTTTAGAGGGGCATCGGAGAATAAAGTAGGCGGCGAAGCCGCCGATCGCTTCCCTACCACTACAGGGAAAGAGAAGCCAAATTGTGCCTGGTTCGAGGTGTCCTATGTTCCCTGTTCTTTAAGAGCCGGACTACGGTCTGGGCTTGAGTGACGGCGGTTTTGAGCCACACCCCATAGTCTGGCCTAGCTTGAACCCCTGGACAGGTATCTAACCATTCGTCCAATAACTTGCGGGCATAGCTCCCATAGGCAATTCCCGCCACTTTGCGGGCGACCTCTTTCTCCGGATCCGTCGAGGACAATAAGCCAAGACTGAGGAGTTTGGGAACCGTATAAGCGTTTGTGCCCCCCGCTAGTTGGACAAAGCCCGGTAAGTCTGTGGACAGGAGTTCCTGGGCAAAGTGAATAGCAGTGTGGGTGGTTCCAGACCCAATATCACCACTCATAGGCCGGCCATCGGTTTGCCAGAGCAGCGGACAGGGCAGTGGCGTAACGATACTGGCAATCCAGCGCAGATAATCTACAACACCGGGGGCATAGGGGCAACTAATGGCAATCAGCTTTAAGCGGGGAAGCCAAGGGCGAATGGTCTGCCACAGAGCAGCAAAGGCTGCGTCATGGCCCACTTGAGTATGGAGTTCCAAGGCATCAATACCGTATGGTTCAGGGTCACGGTCTAGAAGTTGGGGTAACAACTCCGCCGCTGGTACTAAATGGGATTGGCTTTGAATGTGTTGCAGGGGGCAGACTGGCAGACATCGACCACAACCATAGCAGCGATCGGCTTGAACGCCAGATGGTTCTGACTCAACTCCCGGAGCTGCAAAACGGATCGCTTGGGTGGGACAGAGGGCGACACAGGGCCGAGGACAGTCTGGGGGACACGCCTGGGGATCAAACACTGCTTTACGGAAATGGGGATCCTCTGCATCATTGAGGCTCACCATTAACCAGGGTCGCCGCAGTGGCAGATCTAAGGAATCACTCCAGTCTGATAAGGTTCGCAAAACCTGGGATGCAACCGCTACGACCCCTGGATCTGCCGCGACATCAATACAATCTGCTCCGGCCAGGGCATAACTCCGGGTTAAATGCTCAATGGCGGGTAGGTATTGGTAACTGGCTCCACAAATTAACTTAAACCAATGACCCTCCTGTAACGATCGGAGGGGAGAAGATTTTAAACTCAAGCCGCACTAACCAACTGACGTAAGGGTTTCCAGGAAACCTGACGATCGCCCCCCATTTCGATCACCACTTTTAAGCGGGAATCTTGATTGGGTAAGCCGATCAGATAATCTAATTCCTGATCCGAGAGGATATTCCCTTCGATCAGCCACAGCACTACTCCCGCAGCTTTGGGGGGCAGGCTGACCAAATGATATTGCAAAATGGGGGGAATATAGTAGATGGGGCCAACGGCTGCTTCTTGGCCAATATTTTTCTTGCCGAGGTGAGGCGGACGTACACCATGAACTCCGGTCAGGTACATCGATAAATCTCCGATTCCTCTGGCACTCAGATGAACCATTTCGTAACCTTTTGTGCGGAGGCGACGCTGGTAGCGACCTTCAAATCCACCCTCAAGGGGCGCATACAGAGCAAGAGCGCCATGAGCCTTAAGGTCGCTCAGGAATTGATTACCCGTAATCAAGAGGGACGTGAACATGGATATGCCAAAAAGAATGTACCGAGAATAGAAGCGCTAGGGCGACGGTAGAAAATCCCAAGCTGAAGCGATTATAGACGTTTAAAGGGGAAAAACCAACTCTAAGACCATAGGCGAGACATCCAAGCCGGTTGATCAACGATCGCTGTTTTCCAGGTTTGCCAGAGGTGCAAAAATCCCTGACGGGCTTGCTGGCTAGAGTCTCCTCGGTAGCGGGCTACCATCCCTTGCTGGGTACGACTACAGCTAAAGTGGGGAGCCTGATACCCTGCGGCTTGCCAGGTTTCCACCAGAAGTTGTTTTTCCTGATTAGATACGGCGTGACCCAGCAGAAGTAGACTGCCCATCACACTTTGAGCGTTTAGACCAAAGGGGGTCTGCCGTAAGGCTTGGGGATCCAAGAGTTGCTGACGATCGATCCACAGGGGAGAAGAGTCACCATTGGCTTGAACTTGCCAGACTTCTAAGGTCGATCGCCATTGCCCTGCGCTAAAGGCTTCCCCCTGGGCGGTGCGGCCAAAGCGAGTGAGATCCCAACCACAGAAATAGGATCCGGGGGCTAAATTGACGTGGGTGTGTTGCCGGAACTGAGCCTGGTTAAAGACGATCGTTTCCAGGGGAAAATAATCGAGAATACTGTTGGTTTGCAGATCAATCTTGACCCGTTGTTCGCTGGGGGGACAGCCCGCATCACCACTGCGATAGACCTTTTGGGCGGCAGGAGTGGTCAGCAGCACCTGAGCTTCTGGTTCTAAGCTAATTTCACTGAGGAGCCGATCGCCTCCCACCATTCCTCCGGCGGTATGAATGAGTACTGTTTGACAAATTCCCGCCGTGGGGTGATGAAACGATCGCTGTACTTTGAGGGGGGCTTGGGTATAGACAAAGGTTGGCCGGGTACCCTCCGCTCCGGGGGCGAACTGTAGGCGGGCTCGGCCAGTCCATGAACTCCGCTGATCCATTACAACTGCTCAACTTTAAAATTTTTCATCTAAATAGCGCTGCATTCCGAGTTCATCCAACTGATGTTGCTTCTCCATTACCTGATCACAGAGGCTTTGGCGATAGTGCTGAACCTGTTCCAACAGCGAGGGATTGTGACTGGCCAGGATTTGCACCGCTAAGAGTCCGGCATTTTCGGCGTTCCCAATAGCCACCGTAGCCACGGGGATCCCCCGGGGCATTTGCACAATGGAGTAGAGGGAATCGACCCCCTGCAAATGATGACTGGCCACAGGAACCCCAATCACCGGAAGGGGGGTGAGGGCCGCCACCATTCCCGGTAGGTGAGCCGCTCCCCCCGCCCCAGCAATAATGACCTTAAGACCCCGTTGGTGCGCCGTTTTAGCATACTCCACCATCCGATCGGGGGTACGATGGGCGGAAACGATCGCAATTTCATAGGAGACCTGAAAAGACAGACAAATCTTAGCGGCGGCTTGTAGGGTGGGTAGATCGGAATCGCTGCCCATAATAATCCCAATCTGAGGATTATCTGTAGCGGTCAAGGACTGGTTGTTCATGTCTGGGGTTCATTTTTGCAATTTTTCGCCAGCTTTACGCTGAGTCCCCATTATGGGATAGTTATATTCACTGAATAAATTTTTTTCTTGAAATTTTTCGGCTTTCCACTGAAAGCGAAAAAATTTAAGGGAAGAGTGCGGCGCGAAGCGCCGCACTCTTCCGCCTTAAGTGGATAGCCAATTTTTCTTAATAAATATTAGAGTGTGACTTTAGGAAGGATTCACCCTTATCCCTATCTCAGGCGCTTGTTGCTTGGTTTAACTTCAATGTAGGGTTTACCGTAATTGATTCCGGTTATGCCCTCTTCTAAGCTAGCAACCCAGATACTCAGTCTTTTTGTTTGTCTTTGGGGATGTATGGAGTTTCTCCTCTATCGTTCAGCAGAACTGATCCACTGACGGAGTCTTTTGGGTGGGGTTCAGCTTCCTCAATTTTTCTATAATTATTCAAGCGCTTATTCGCCCGTATTAACTTTTGGTGATTACACTGCTCGGTTCCCTACTCGGGGCATGAGCTATGCTGTCCCCTCTTCCACTGTTTTGCTTGGTTACAGCATGCTCCCTATCTCCTTAAAGGTGCTGTAGTGTAATTTAGCGAACGACCTTAACTTGTTGCTAAATCGTGATCTCAACGCTTAGCTCAATGCGCATTCTCATCTCTCCTCCGTCCTATCCACTGCCTACTTTCCCTCCTGATCCAGTGGTTCCTATCACTCTCCTAACCCATGCCCGGGTTCCCGGATACGATCAACTGATGTGTCTGTGGGTTGATCCCCAGGAGAAAATTCGCTCCATTCAGCCCATGGCTCAGGCCTTTAAGCAACCGCCACCAGAACATTTGCGGGTGATTAATCTTAAAGGCGACTGGTTATCCTTAGGGGGCTTAGATTTACAAATCAATGGGGCTTTGGGCATTCCCTTTCCCCTCTTAGGTCAAGGCGATCAATCTGCCAAGCAGGCCCTGCAAGAGATTGGCCGGTTCCTCTGGCAACAGGGGGTCAATGCTTACTTAGCGACGATCGTCACCAGTTCAGTGGCGGATATTCACCAAGCCCTAGCGGCGATCCAGGCTTATATGGCCTTACCCACTGCTCCTCAAACCGCAAAATTGCTGGGGGTACATTTAGAGGGGCCCTGCCTCAATGCTGAAAAACGGGGCGCTCATCCCCAAAAACATCTCAAACCCCTTTCGGTTCCTGTGCTGGAAGAGATTCTGGGCGAATGGGCAGATATCGTTAAAGTGATTACCCTCGCGCCGGAATTGGATCCCTCCGGGGAAACGATCGCTTACCTGAGGGAACGGAATATTATCGTCAGTTTAGGCCATTCCCAAGCTACCGAAGCCCAGGCTCAGTCAGCTTTTGAGCAGGGAGCCAATATGGTCACCCATGCCTTTAATGCCATGCCCAGCCTGCATCACCGGGAAGCGGGACTGTTGGGGGCTGCCTTGGTCAATCCTGAGGTGTCTTGTGGCTTTATTGCCGATGGCCGTCACGTTAGTATCACGATGCTCAAGTTACTGTTAAGAGCCGGTTTCTACAGTAAGCAACTCTTTCTGGTCAGTGATGCGTTAGCACCTTTTGGCTTGCCGGAAGGCACCTATCCCTGGGACAACCGCAACATTACGATCGCTCAGGGAACAGCTCAATTAGAAGATGGCACGTTGGCCGGAACCACCCAATCCCTCCTGGCAGGGGTTCAAAACCTAGTACGTTGGCGGGTTTGCAGCGTGGATGAAGCGATCGCCATGGCCACGATTACCCCTCGTCGCGCCTTAAGTTGTGTGGAAGAAAGCGATCGTCGCGATCGGATCTACGTGGGTCAACACTTAAATAGCCTCGTGCGCTGGCACCTGGAACGGGACACCCACGAACTCACCTGGGAGCGCTTTGTCCTCTAAGTTGTTGGGCTCTAAGTTGTCGTGAGCGATCGGGTACCTCGATTAAGCGGGGTGCCGATCCAATATTTAACTTCAGGATTAGCTTAAGGAAGGGTGCAGCGTTTTCCGTTGCACCCTTCCTGCTTTCTGACTTTCAATTAAATGGCAACCAACTGAAGGCGGGAGAGTGCGCCGCACTCTTCCAGTGGAAAGCCAATTCATTGGCTTGCTCTGATCGCCCTAAGATGTCTTATCAATGCCATCGGAAAATCTTATGTTTACTTTTGTTACAAATCGCAAAATTTTGTTTACAATTATTTTATATTCGTTCACTCGCTTGTGAAAGCAGTGAGAAAGAGCGTCTCAGTTATCCATATTGCGAGGAATCTCATGCCATTTACGATTGAAACAGCCCGTGGGATTTTCCCCCAGACCTTAGTTGCCGATGCTGTTCCCGCTACGATCGCTCGCTTTACTCAACTCAGCGCAGAAGATCAACTAGCTTTAATTTGGTTTGCTTACCTCGAAATGGGTAAAACCATTACGATCGCGGCTCCAGGGGCTGCCAGCATGGTGGTTGCTGAGCGGACTTTAAATGAAATTGCCGCGATGTCTTTTCAGCAGCAATCCCAAGTCATGTGTGACTTAGCGAACCGTGCAGATATCCCCGTTGGCCGGGCCTATGCCACCTGGACTCCGAACATTAAATTAGGCTTTTGGTACCAACTCGGACAGTGGATGGAACTGGGCAAAGTTGCCCCCATTCCGACCGGCTATCAACTCTCTGCTAACGCTGCCTCTGTCCTTCAAGCCATTCGGAACTTGGAATCTGGTCAACAGATTACGGTTCTCCGCAACTGTGTTGTCGATATGGGCTTCGACCCCAACAAGTTAGGCACCTATACCCGTGTATCTGAGCCGATCGTTCTTCCCACTGCCGTAGAGCAACGCTCCAAAGTCACGATTCCTGGCGTGACCAACCCAACGGTTTTAAGTTACATGGATAACTTAAATGCCAATGATTTCAATACCCTGATTGACTTGTT
>JBEAPM010000112.1:0-9366 GCA_041164445.1 Cyanobacteriota bacterium | reverse complement strand
GGAGCGGAGTTTCCAGCAATCCTGTACGATTGCTTCGTATTCCTTTAGCCGTTAGGGAAGGGGACAAGCCTTGAAAAAACGAGGCGGAGTTTATTATGCTGCTCCAGACGATCGTGAAAACTTAAGTTGCGGTGCTTTTCTCATTGCCTTGCGGGGACTTTCTCCCAAGGACAACGATCGCAATCGTCAACGGGCTCTGGATCAAATTCTGGCTCAGCTTGATCAAGGTGACTTCCCTGAGCAATCCTTTAGCAACGGTCTTGGCGTTAAAGATTTAATTTTTATTCCTCCGGACATCACCATGAGCCCATCTGAAACGACCCCTCTCGCCCTTGAAGAGCAAGATATTGTTATTGCTGCCAATGAATTAATTGAATTGGCCCGCCTCAAAGTAGACTTAGCCAAGGCCTTCCAGACTGCTCAACATTACAAAGCGGTGGTCTTAAAAGTTGTGTCCCCCGATAGTGGGCATTTAACGGAAGAGGAATGTCAGATTGTTTTGGATAAAGCCTTTGCCAAAACCATTAAAGCCTTAGCGGAATCGCGGGTGAAGGTCACCCAATGTTTGGAAAGTTCCGCTGCTCGCCGTAGCTTAATCCTCAATGAACTGACCTTTATGGACGAAGAAATTGCCCATGTTCTCAACCCGGAAGCCTAGGGAATGGCCCAAGACGATCGCTCCTGGCTGATATTCTTCTTCCTGGCGGCACTGCTCCTCTATGGCATCGACTTAGGGGGAGTGGCCTTACGGGACTGGGACGAAGGCACCGTGGCCCAGGTGGCCCGGGAAATCTATCAAGGGGGCACTTGGCAAGGATGGCTTTTTCCTCGACTCTGGGGCGATCCCTATTGGAATAAACCGCCCTTAATGCATGGTTTGATTGCCCTGGTGTACCACTGGTTAGGAGTCCAGGACGGCTCAAGTCGATTACCAGGGGCCCTGTTGAGCGCCGCTGCGGTACCTTTGCTCTACCAGGTGGGACGGGAGATCTTTCCCCTCCGCCTGACGGCAATTTTAGGGAGTGCGGTGTATTTAACCTTATTGCCCGTCCTGCGTCATGGCCGCCTTGCGATGTTGGATGGTGCGGCGGTCTTCTTTTTTCTCATTCTTTTGCTGGGGGCACTCCGATCGCGGCGAGATCAGCGCTGGAGTTTGGGCTTGGCCCTAGGTCTGGCCGGTTTGGGATTGACCAAAGGGTTATTGGCTCTCCTGCTTTTCAGCCTTGTTGTCGTCTTTCTCGCTATGGACACCCCTCGCTTATTGCGCACGCCAGTCTGGTGGCTGGGGGTAGGCTTAGGGACGCTTCCTATTCTGATCTGGTACGGGTTGCAGGGGCTGTATTGGGGTTGGTCTGCCCTAGGGGTTAGTCTTGGGGATCAGGGGTTCGATCGGGTTTGGACAACGGTGGAGCGCAATGGTGGCCCGCCCTGGTTTTATCTTTTAGAGTTACTGAAATATGCCTGGCCCTGGCTCATTTTTTTACCCTGGGGAATGAGGCAACTCTGGCAGGATCGGGATCTGAGTCGAGCGAAATTGCTCTTGATTTGGAGCGGTGGATACTGGGGGGCCATTTCTCTGATGGGAACAAAACTACCCTGGTATATTTTTCCCCTCTATCCTGCTTTAGCCCTGATCATTGCCCAACCCCTAGCGGAAGCCTGGATCAGTTCCGGAGGCTGGGGAGGCTATGTTTACACCCCCCGATCGTTTCCTCGGATTTGGCCCGGATTTCTCCTTTTTCTAGCCACGATCGCTTTGGGGGGCGTGTATTACTTTAGTCCCTGGGGGCTGGAGCCATCTCCGGCGGGATTAATCAGCCTCATCTTTGCCACCAGTGGTTTAGGGGTAGCTGCCTACCTCTGCGCTCGTCACTCTTCCCTCTGGATTCCCGTATTGATCTGGGGCTGGTATTTAAGTTTACTCGTCTTCATGACTTCCCCCCACTGGCTCTGGGAATTAGCAGAGGATTATCCAGTCAAACCTGTCGCAGCGATCGTTCAGGAATTTGTCCCTGCGGAAGCGGTGGTCTATACCAATCATTCCCATCATCGCCCTTCCCTGAACTTTTATAGCCAGCATCCTGTTCAGCCCCGTCAACCCGAGCAGATCTGGGCCCAAGCCAACCCCGAAGTTAACCCCACAAACACCTCAGGTCATCCGTCTTACTATCTAGTCACCGCCGATTTAGCCGATCGTCTCGTCCAAAAGGGTCTCAAGCCGATCGCTACCGCCGAGGATTGGGTGCTAGTTCATTAGTAGATTGAGATCTGCGGACAAAAGGGATTAGCGGCAAACCTAATCACTCTTGACCGGACGGAAAGGATTAATGAAATTGATTAAATTGAAGAGTTGGCGAGTTTGAATCCAAACCTTGCCTGTGCCCCGGAAGCGACAGACCAGCCCTTCTCCCCCTAACAGTCCCGTCTTAAAGCTTTTGAAAGAGAGCCCACCAATCATTTCGACCTGGTAATTTAGGGTATCTTCAAAGGCCACAATATAGCCCGTATCGACCACATAATCCCCGTCTACCGGGATTTCCAGAATGCCTCGAAAGGAGCTAAACCAGAGATCTCCCTGCCAGGAATCCTTGAGCATAAAAATGGATTCCCCACTGAAAAATCCTTTGAGGCCTTGAAATTGGGTATCCAGATTGACGGTTGGACTAGAGGCAATAAAACCCGCTGATTGAATAATCAGAGCTTTTGAGCCTTCCAGAACATAATGATAGATATCACCGGGGACAGCAGGGGAAATGTACAGTTGGCCGGCCCGATCGCTAGCGGTGAACTCACTAATAAAAAGAGACTCACCACTAATCATGCGGCCTAGCCCCTTCATTAAGCCGCCTTTCATTTTAGACTGCATGGTGATGCCACTGTCAATGGCAGCCATGGCACCGGACTCCACCAGAACGGTCTCTCCGGCGTGGAGTTGTAGCACCAGAGAAGCATAGGCTGGGGAATGTTGAATTTCGTAGCGAGTCATGGTGAAGCACTAGCGGAACAACGCCCCTAGTGTACCCTAAGGGTTTCCTCTTCAGGCCTCTTGCTCAATTTCAAAAATCCCAAAATCCCCAACGGGGTTCTTCGTTCTAGGCGGTGATCAGCCCATCGGTATTTGCACCGCACTCTCCGCCTGAAAGTAGCTCAAAAAGCGGATCAACCGAGATGCCTCACGCCTTCCTTAAGTCTGAATCAACGCCTGCAAGGTATAGACAACGGAATCACTGAGGGCTTCATAGTTGTACCCCCCTTCTAAGCCCAACAACAGATGGGGCGAAATTTCTAAGCAGTATTGAGTGAATAGTTGATAATCTATCGGTTTCAGGCAAATGTGAGCCAGATGATCGGCGTGGGTTGCATCGTATCCGGCACTAATGATGAGGAGTTGGGGGTTAAAGTTTTGTAAAAACGGGAGAATTTTTTGCTCAAAGGCGGGGGTATAGTCGGCTAGGGTGCTACCGGCTGCTAGGGGAATATTGAGGATGTTGTTATGTTTCCCCCGCTCAGTGGCTTTGCCGGTACCCGGATAAAAGGGGTACTCATGAAGAGAGCAATAGGCAATTTGAGGATTATGGGTGACGATCGCTTCGGTGCCATTGCCGTGATGAACATCCCAATCGAGAATAGCCACCCGATCGATCCCGGGTTGTTGCAGGGCATAGTGGGCAGCAATGGCAGCATTGCTAAAAATACAGAACCCCATGCCATAGTTGCGGGTGGCATGATGCCCTGGAGGCCGCGCAATGGCAAACGCTGATTTCTGCTCCTGCAGCACCACATCAACCCCCTCTAGCCAGGCATTGACCGCTAACAAGGCCACAACATAACTGCGGGATGAAACGATCGTGTCTCCATCTATATGACCGCCCCCCTCCGCCGCTAGTTTTTGTACCGCTTCCACATACTCAGGATGATGAACCTCCCGAATCCAGGGCAGAGGATCCCGCTGGCTGATCGGGGAGGGTAAGCGCCATTCTAATTGATCATTCCAGGGCAAATGATCGAGGGCATGGACGATCGCGCTCAGACGACCCGGATTTTCCGGATGGAAGGATCCTGTATCGTGCTGAAGAAATTCAGGACTGTAAAGGAGAACAATAGTCATGAAACCTGTTTCCTAAAACGGAAAAGATGAATAGGTGACCTCGATTCATTGGGGGGACGACGAAGCCCCTCACCCAGAACCCTGATGCTGCTCTGGGGACTGGCCCAGATTTTGAGTTTTCCGAGGTGTTCAATCGGGACTGGATAGATACTTATTGTAGTGAACCGTAAGCCCTAATTATCCTAATTTTTATGCCCTTCTTGCCCCAGCCTTGAACAACGGTGGCCTAAGTCTCCTAACAGAAAAATTCCTCCATAGTCAGCACACAGATCCAGTAATGAAGGAGTCCGGGCCGGAATGAGCACTTGGCTGAGTTCTTCCAGAGTAACCACAATGAGGATAATGACAGTGGCCGGGGGCAGGGAAATCGATCGCCAAACCCAGGGTTTGCCGCCCCAGGCAAAATTGCAGAGAAACGCCAAGATCCCCATCAGTAAAAAGTGTCCCAGCGTATCTCCAAAGGGCAAATTGGCAAAATAGGCCAATGTACTGGGTAATTGTCCTTGATTGGCGGCGATAATCACAGACAGAATGAAACCCGCAAAGCCCAAGGCTAAAGCGTAACGCAGAATCTTCAATGCCTTCATAAATTAATCCCGAGTTGGCTTTTTCACTAATCGAGGGTCCCTGAATGGATCTCGTGGTCTTGAATGCGATCGAGGTGAATATGATTGATCTGACGCATAAAGGTATCGATCGCCTGGTGGGCTTTGGGTTGTAGCTCCGTGTTTAGGGGGTAGGCATAGGCGGAGGTGACCCCTAAGATAAACTTTTCCTGCTCCGCCGCCAATCGGGCTACCCGTGCCTGGGCTGCCATCCAGGTGGTTTGGAAAGGAATAGCCATGACAATACTGGCGACGATCGCTGCCACGGCGGGGAAGATGACCGGCAACCACTCTAGCCAAGAGTCCGAGGGCTGGAGTTTATCCAGCAGAATGAGAATGGGGGTAATGCCCGACAGGCAAATAATGGCAATCTGGAGGCTGTAATAGAGGTTGCGGGAAAGCCACCGCCGCTGTTGATAATGCTCAATGAGGGTTTGGCAATAACCTAGCGCCTTTTCCCGTGCAGCGACGATCGCGATGCGCTCGGGTTCGGGGACATCCATGACCCACAGGGTTGCCTGATATTGCACCCTTAAGGCTGTGTGCTGCCGATGACTGCGGCTGTAAATCTGTTGATTAATCAGGGTAAACAGTAAAAACAGCCCCAGACTAATGCTGCCACTGAGGAGAAAAATAAAGGAGAATCGAGGGGTGAGACGATCGGTGTGTTGTAGGGCAAGGACGATCGCACCCTGGACAATGAGAATACAGAGAACCGTATATTCTAAAATCTTCAAGGCCAGAGGCACAGGAGGTTTTAGGGGCAGAGTAGGGCCGTGTTCAACTATCTCTTCAGCCTCTTCAGCGGGACTTAAGGGCGGTAAATCCATCATCGTTTTAGGGTGCGTCATCATTTAAGTTCAGAACCCTTACGGGATTAGCCGCGCCCGTCCCAGGTTTACAGATAGGGGCTGAAACACGCCGCATAGTCAGTTCATCGCTAACTGAATGACCGCCCCTAGGAATCCATGATCAGGAATACCGCCCCGATCGCGGTCAGGTCTAATTTAACCCTAGCCACTTCTGACCATTGAGGCGGCGCAGTACACCAAATACCAGGAGATCCAGGGTGATCTTGCGTTCGTCGCTTAAAAAGGCTTCGAGGCTCGTGGGTTGGGTTTTGCCATCCGCACAGGCAAAGACCTTTACACCTTTAATGGATTCTTCTGGAAATCCCACTAAAAACGATCGCACACCTTGTTGCCACGTTGCCTTCACCTGCCAACACTTGCCGCTTTGGGTCGGTAAGGAGTCCTCAACAAACTGAAGGGTCAGATCCGTTAGCCCCTTTTCCGTTAAGGCCTGAGTTAAAGCAGGCATAAAGTGGGCATCAATGAATTCAGAAAAAGGCTTATCTTCTAGGGCTGGTGGTTTCTCTTTTTTTGCTGCCGAGGTAGGGGGGGTGTCAGCCATAGCGCAGGTTCTTTAGAAGTAAAGAGTTGGATAATTGTGTGATCTTCATCATACCATAGAGAAGGAATTTGCTTCTGGCTTGCGGGGATAGCTGTGGATTTGCTAGATCAAGCTATGACGCTTAAAGTTGGGGCACTCTTTTCCTCTTTTCCTCCTGAACTTGCCTGAATCGCCATCTTGGGGTAATTAGGGGTAAGTCAGGTCAGAATTCTTACTCTCTATCTCATCCTTCTCCTTTATCGCATCCTCCACTGTTGGTGAAAATCCATGACTGCCTCTGCTAGCCCAGATTGGGACTCAAACACGATTGATGTTACACCCCTTAGGGATGATTCTGCCGCCCCCCGTGCATCGACTCCCTCGCCATCTGCCCTTGCCCGTCGTTCTAGTCCCGGAGGTGGGCTGACCAGTGCGGGAGGAAATTTTTCGGCATTTTTAGCCCCTCTAACTAAAGATAGTTTTAAGGAGGTGGTCAATGATGTTGAAAATAAACTCAAGGTGGTGAATCAAACCCTCTCCATGTTGGAGTTGGACACCCAGAGTTTTGAAGCCATCCTCAAAGAGATGCTGGATGCGATCACCCTCAAAACCCGAGACCTATTGGGGGCCGATCGCGCTACGATTTTTCTCTTAGATGAAGAAAATAACCAGTTATGGTCGATCGTTGCGGAAGGCGAAGATGGCCTACCCCTCGAACTGAGAATTCCAGCAGATAAAGGAATTGCGGGGGAAGTGGCAACCTTTAAAAAAGTTATTAATATTCCTTTTGACTTCTATGATGATCCGCGATCGGCCTTTGCTAAAGTCCAGGATCAACAAAATCACTATCGTACCTACTCCATGTTGACCCTGCCGTTATTAACGGATCAGGCGGAGAACACTAAACTCGTGGCAGTGGTGCAGTTAATTAATAAATTAAAATTCCCCAATGAGGCCAATGATGCGCTGTTCGATCGCATTGATACCCTAGGGTTTTCCAGAGAAGACGAAGAACTATTTGAAGAGTTTGCCCCGTCCATCCGTTTGATTTTAGAAAGCTCTCAATCTTTCTATGTGGCTACTCAAAAACAACGGGCCGCTTCCGCCCTCATGGATGCCATTCAGTCCTTAAGTCAGAGTAGCCTAGATTTAGAAACAACCCTTCGTCAGGTGATGGGAGAAGCAAAGCAACTCATGAATGCCGATCGGAGTACCCTCTGGTTGGTGGATGAAGAAATGCAGGAATTGTGGACTAAAATCCCCCTCAATGGCGAAGAAATTGAATTACGAATTCCGATCGATGCTGGTTTTGCAGGCTATGTGGCCCAAAATAAAGAGCCGTTAAATATTCCCTTTGATTTGTATAATCATCCCCTAGCGGAAACCTCTAAAAAGACGGATCAAAATACCAATTATCGCACCTGTAGTTTGTTGTGTATGCCGGTCTTTAATTCCAGTGGAGAACTCATTGGGGTCACTCAACTTGTCAACAAGAAAAAACAAGGCGACTACCCACCCTACGATTCTGCCAATTGGCCGGAAGCACCAGAATGTTGGCGAGCGAGTTTTAATCGCTCCGATCAGGAATTTATGCATGCCTTCAATATTCAAGCAGGGGTTGCCTTACAAAATGCGAAGCTGTTTGCCACCGTTCAGCAGCAGGAACAATTACAACGAGATATTTTGCGAAGCTTATCTAATGCCGTCATTTCTACCGATGATACCGGCCGGGTTATTGCGGCTAATGATAGTGCCCGATCGCTATTAGGGATTCCCGAGCAGCAGAAAATTGAAGGGTTTCCCCTCGTGGATCTGATCCAAATTAAGGAAATGGAATTTGCTAAATGTTTTGAATCTGCACTGGAAGGAAAAGAGGAAAAAGATCGCCAACAGTACTATCCCGATCAAACTTTATTAGCGGTTCAAGATCAGCAGCATAGCGTTCATCTTTCTATTAATTCCATCGCTAATGTGGCGGATCCCAGTGATGTCTATGGTGCCTTGGTGGTGATGGATGATATTAGTGATGAAAAACGCCTCAAGAGCACCATGTATCGCTACATGACCCAGGAACTCGCAGAAGAATTACTCAAATTAGGAGATGCAAAATTAGGGGGCGATCGTAAAGAAGTCTCTGTCTTATTCTCGGACATTCGCAGTTATACCACCCTAACGGAAAATCTAGAAGCCGAAGAAGTTGTGGGGATGCTCAATGAATATTTTGAGTCCATGGTAGATGCGGTCTTCAAATACAAGGGCACTCTCGATAAATATATTGGTGATGCTATTATGGCGGTCTTTGGGTCGCCCTTACCCTTGGAAGATCATGCCTGGATGTCTATCCAAACTGCGATCGAAATGCGACAACGCTTAGAAACCTTTAATGCCCGGCGAAGTGCCGTCAATAAACAAACGATTGCCATTGGGATTGGTATTAACTCAGATAGCGTGATTAGTGGCAATATTGGTTCTAGTAAACGGATGGAATTTACAGCAATCGGGGATGGGGTAAACTTAGGATCTCGGTTGGAAGGAGCCAGTAAACAGTATGGCTGCGATATTGTCATTAGTGAAAGCACCTATCGTCCCAATGCCGATCGGATTTGGGCGAGAGAATTAGACTTTATTAAAGTGAAAGGTAAAAACCGACCCGTTTCCGTGTACGAACTCGTCGCACTGCGGGATGGTAGCCTAGCCCGACCCGTTTCGGAACAAAAGGTATCAGTAATGGAGCATTATGAAAAAGCACGCACCCATTATCTGCATCGAGAATTTGCCTTAGCCATGGGACAATTTGCCCAAGCGCTGGAAATTGATCCCCGCGACAAAGCCTCTAGTTTGCACCTGGAGCGCTGTCAATATTGGCTCCAGCATTTTCCCCCAGAAGATTGGGATGGTTCCTGGGAAATGAAAGAAAAGTAGAATCTCAAGGGAAGACTATAAAGACAATACAGCGGCTTTCCACTGAAAGCGAAAAAATTCAATGGAAGAGTGCGGCGCGAAGCGCCGCACTCTTCCGCCTTAAGTTGGTAGCCAATACAGCAATCCTAAATGGGTTGTGTGGTGTGCGCCCGGAGGGCTCACACCACAACGGTTTCAGCAGTCTAGTCCTTACAACTGATCTAGGATTAGTTAGATCATGAAGCCAAATAGTACCCCTCTCGGTAAAGGTTCATACCCCCCCCTTTCTAAGTTGCAACAAAACCCTATAATTCTCAATAAATCTTGAGGTGAGGGATTTCCCCGATCGGATATATTACA
>JBEAPM010000111.1:0-3179 GCA_041164445.1 Cyanobacteriota bacterium | reverse complement strand
TCGTTACTGCGCCCTATCCAGGTACAGTACGGCGTATTAAATGGCTAGGGCAAACTAATAATTCCCTAGAAGTTGAAGTCACTTTAGCTGTTGATTTATAACCGAGCAGCGATCGTTACAGAGTCACTAACAGCAAGAATGCCAATATTTTTGCGACGAGCAAATTTGATGTGACTCGATGTTAATCCTCCAGCATCTGCCGCAAGGAAGGAATAATGGAATCCAGCCTGATACATCTCAGCTTGGGATAGACCTTTAATGATGTCGGTACTACCCTTGGCTTCAATCGCAAATAGAGTTTCTCCATCAGAAAATTGTCCAACTAAATCAGGATGTAAAACAAAATCCTCTAGGTCAAGGGTAAACCTTTGGAACGGCTTAAGATCTGGATAACAACACAGGCTAGTATGAGCATCGGTGAAAAGCCGAGAAACAGATTGATCAAGTAATTTCCCTGAATTGATAAACTTGTGGATTTTGCGAATAACTTCTGGTTCAGTGATTCTCATAGACTCCCCCGATCGCTATGAAATTATAGCCCATCTCAATCAGTGCTTTAACCGCCTCAGCATAGGACTCTGGATCCCAGCCCTGGGCAACCCCAATGGGTGTAAAGGTATAGCCATGCTTACGGTGTTTTTCAAGGAAATCCTGAGCATTCCTTTGGGTGAGGTCATAGCGCATTTCTCGGACTCCGGGCTGTGCAAATGGCCCAACTATGAGGTGATCAATACTCACCCCATAATTGAATCCCAGGGCTTGGTAATAATCGAGAATTTCATCCGTCTCATAGGGAGGAACGTCCTCACCGATGTAACCGAAAGCCCCGCAGTCCCCCATAATTTCGCCGGGAAAGCGCACATATTGGTGAACGCCAACAGCCTCAAAAGCTTCACGCCGTTTGGCAGATTCATCGATGACAATCTTGGAGATCAGGATGCCGTCATAGTTGGGAGAGGGGTATATTTCGTGAGCATAAACATCATCCTGGTACGGATCCTGGCGACCTGGAGATTCATCTTTAATGAAGTCGTAGCGTGGGTACACCCGATCATCCCACTCCGGGATAAAGTAATACATTCCTAGGTGTTGGTTAGGAGCTGGCGGGATATCCGGTAGCTTCAGAAGATCCCTCTCTGGGGGCTTTTGGGATTGGGTCTTACCCACCGCTTTGGTCACTGGACGACTGGGAACCTGTTGTAAAATCTCAGTCAAAGTAAGCTGCTGTTCCTGTTCCAGCAATTTCCAGTTGACGGTTTCAACAAACAGCTTCGGTTCCCGATAGACCGCCTCTAATAATCCCCGATCGGGAGTGTTTTTGTGCTGTAAGCTGATCGCCTCTGCAAAATGCTTAAAGATATGGCCTTTTAAGCCCACCAGCCCATAATGATACTTTTTCGCCTCGGGGTTGGAGAGGGGCATCACAAAGGTTGTGGCACTCATGCCCTTGATTGAATTCGCTTGTCCCCTCGGTGCCAAAAAAATCAGGGTTTGTTGCGAGTTCGTCTCAAGCGGTAATGACAGCGCCCTCAGGTAGTTATCTCCCAGGAGGAAAAAAATTAAATCGTATTTTTGGATAGCCGTATTGGTTGCGTCGTGGATCCCCAGGTGCCTGGCCCAGGTATCAACTTCCTGGGCTTTCATTCCATTAAAGGTTACCTCATAGGGAGCGATCGTCTGGTCTTCGGAAACCAACCCATAGCCCGCCGAGATGATCTTTACGTCTATGACATCCTTACCGAAGGTTTCTCGTAGCGCTTTAACACCTTCCATTAATCGGAGGTGTTGATTGCCGGTGTATAGTTCCCCCGCAGGGCAGAGAAAGGATTGGAGGGCAAATTCTCGTTGCTGGAGCTGCTGAATATCTTGAAAGTCTTTCAGGGTCAACTGATTATCTGGTTTATACCGCTTTTCCCCAGTACAGGACGTAATGACAAGAACACGAGGAAACTCCATTAAAGTTAGGCTCTGCAGACAGTTGAGGACAAGATTTGCGTAGAGGTTGTAGCCTACCATAAAGGGCACTCAGAGCGATCGCTACCGCCGCCGATCGCTCTTGACTTCCCACATTGGAGGCATTTTCAGGGTTATCCGTCAATATTTATGGTGGATGTTCATTAGTTTGGTAAAGCAAACGGCGTAGATTCACCAGCCCCGCACGATTCAGTTGCAACTTTTCCACGGTAGCTCTCCCCACTGGAGTGAGTCCTTTAACCTGGGTGTAATCTTCACTCCATTGAAAATGTTCAGCCCAACAATTTTGTCGTGGATGGTAAAGAGACACCATAGCCTGACTAACCGGATCTAATGCTTCGGTGTGAATATACTTACGACCATTGCACCCCTGGCAAGCAAACGCCAAGTTCTCTAACTCACTCCGGCCCCCCTTAGCGATCGGCTGGATATGTTCAACCGCAAAAGGATCGGGAGAATAACGCGCTTGAGATTGGCAATACTCACAGCAATACTTAGCCCGTTCTGCTACCTGTTGCCGTAGCTTTGGACTAACACGATGTTCCGACATTTTGGTAAGGAGCCAGATCCAGTTCTTCAATTAACGTAGCGATCGAATCCCCCCGATCGCGGGCCAGCTTGGAAAGCGCTTCAATGCGTTCCAGGTTCAGGGCTTCAATATGATCCGCAATACCCAGAAGGGTTTGGTGTTCTTCGGGGGTGAGGCTGCCTTCCGTCGCTTTATTCTGAAGCAGTCGATAGTGAGTCCAGTTTACCGCTGCAAGGCGCTGAGCGATCGGCTGCAGGGTTGCCAGTTCTTGGACAGTCAGAGGTTGGCGAGGCTGGCCAATATAGAGGATGAGTTGCAGGCTTTGTTCGAGGAGTTGAAGGGCATAGGTCTCGGTAGGAAGCCCCTGTTGTTGGGCAGCCTGTTTCAGTTGCTGTTCTAGAGCACTGGGAATGGTAATGTCTAGAGCCATGAAATCTATGAAATAGACGAACTAGATACCATCTACTCTACATCATCCAGGGATGACTCTCGTTTGATCGATTCCCATTAGAGGCTACCCCCTAGAGGTGGGTCGGCTGTTCACTAAAAACGATCGCTAAAGTTCACTCCGGTTCTCCTCTTGGGAGGAGTTAGAGGTGGGTCAGATGTTCACTGGCAAGTCTAGTCCGATCGTGAACAGGGTTGGCTGATCCCGCGAGGCTCGGCGCCCCCCCCC
>JBEAPM010000110.1:0-7209 GCA_041164445.1 Cyanobacteriota bacterium | reverse complement strand
CTAATCCCTACCCCCTCAAACCTAATCCCTACTTCCTGAAATATTCAAACCATTAGCCAACAAAAACTATGACTTTAACCGTTCGTGTAATTTCTCCCGATAAAACC
This sequence comes from Cyanobacteriota bacterium, assembly GCA_041164445.1. Classification (GTDB taxonomy): domain Bacteria; phylum Cyanobacteriota; class Cyanobacteriia; order Prochlorotrichales; family Prochlorotrichaceae; genus JBEAPM01. The sequence goes on along the minus strand of JBEAPM010000110.1, from coordinate 7,102 downwards.
GTTTGGGATAGTCCTGCGGAAGAAGTAATTCTCCCCAGTACGACCGGTCAACTTGGGGTGTTAACAGGTCACGCGCCTCTCTTGACGGCTTTGGATATCGGTGTAATGCGGGTTCGGGCTCAAAAAGATTGGCAAAATATTGCGCTCATGGGTGGCTTTGCGGAAGTGGAAAATAACGAAGTGACCATTTTGGTGAATGGCGCTGAAACCGGGTCTTCCATTGAAAAAGAAAAGGCTCGCACAGAGTTTGAAGCCGCCCAACAGCGCTTTGAAAATACTTCTGCAGACGATCGTCAAGCCCAAATTCAAGCCACTCAGGCCCTCAAGAAGGCCCGCGCCCGCTACCAAGCGGCGGGTGGTCTGGTTGCCTAGTCTTCCAAATTCAGCTAGAGGCTAGGCAAAAGTCTCCTGGACAGTGGGAAACGCTTTTGGTCTTGTTTAAGCTTTATGAAAAGGGCGACCCACTTAAGGCGGAAGAGTGCGTCACGAAGCGGCGCACTCTTCCATTAAATTTTTTCGCTTTCAGTGGCAAGCCTATGAAAGCCAGGGCAGAAGGCTAGAAATCGGAGATTGGGGAGCCCGTTCAGTCAGTTCATTGATTTGATGGAGAACGCCTGCTCAAATCAATGCAAAACCTGAAGCCTTAAGAAGCAAGATCCCCTTCCAATAGCGTTTGAATTTGGGATACGAGTTGCTTGAGCTTTACGGGTTTACCGAGATACATGGTGGCTCCGGCCTCCAAGCACTTTTCCCGATCGCCCTCCATCGCTAAAGCCGTTAAGGCAATGATAGGTATGGCGGCCACGTCGGGCATTTGTCGAATTTTTTGAGTTGCTTCTAAGCCATCCATTTCTGGCATTTGAACATCCATCAAAATCAGATCGGGATGTTTGGCTTGTACCATTTCTAGGGCTTCCAGACCATTCGTAGCACAGCAAATTTCATACCCTTTCGCTTCTAGATAAGTCGAAATAGTTTTAATATTAGCTTCATCATCCTCAACGAGCAAAATGAGGGTGGATGGCCGATTCAGGGACTCTGGCATAGAGGCATTCTCGGGGTTGAGATTCATTTCGGGTGGGGGGGCTATGTCACACGTCAGGCAGGGTAAGTCTACGGTGAAGCAACTGCCTACCCCTTCTTCACTCGTCACGCCGACTATCCCCCCATGTAACTCCACAATATCTTTCACCAGCGCTAGGCCAAGTCCCGTTCCTTCATATTTGCGATTGAGGGCACTATCAATTTGGACGAAGGGTTTAAAGAGTTTGGGGATATTTTCCGGGGCAATGCCAATGCCGGTATCCGTTATAGAAAGACGGAGAAACTGAGCAGAACAATCGCCATTCCTCTGGTCGTGGGATGGCATAGACATAGGACTGGGATAACAAACATCAAGGTGAATTTGTCCGCCCTCCGGTGTAAATTTCACCGCATTGTTCAAGAGGTTGATTAAAGCTTGGTTCATCCGTCGTTCATCCAGCATCAGTTCGGGGAGATTCTCGGGAATATTGGCATGAACCTGTAAGTTCTTGTTGTGGGCCAATTGTTTAATAAACGTCAGACTGAGCTTACATAACGAAGCGATCGTTGTGGGGTGTTGCTCTAGCTCCATTTGTCCCGATTCAATTTTTGCCAGATCGAGAATTTCGTTAATCAGATCTAAAAGATGTGATCCACTCCGTTGAATGGTTTGTAAAGCATTCTGTTGACCTTCCGTAATGGGGCCTAATAACTCTTCTTCTAGAACTTCGGTCATACCGAGAATGGAGTTGAGGGGGGTTCTTAACTCATGGCTCATATTAGCTAAGAACTCATCTTTAAGACGAGTGGCCTGGATTAACTCTTCATTACTGCGTTGTAGTTGGGCTTCATATTCTTTGCGTGCGGTAATATCTTCTGCCACCCCTTCAATGGCGCTTAAGTTACCGGCTTGATCCCAAACGGGGTGTTGGGTCACATGGATGGTTCGTACTTGTCCATTGGGATGGATAAACTGAAGCTCTAATTCTTGAGCGTTAGCCTTCGTGTCCAGCATTTCCTGGATCTGAGTTTGGGCAAGTTGCAAAGACTCGGGTAACCAATGAATTGCGGTTTGCCAGGACTGTCCTAGAATAGCTTGGGTACTCATGCCAAAGGTTGCTTCAAATCCTCTACTGACGTAAGACACAATGGAATTGGTATAACTAAAGACCACGAATTTCTCACCGATATCATCGACAAGGCGCTGAAACTGATTTTGACTCTTGGTGAGGGCGGCTGTGCGTTCTTCTACCCGTTGTTCTAATTCTGCATTGAGATGTTCTAGGGCTAATTGCGCTTCTCGCAGTTGGGTAACGTCCTGCACAATACCTCGGGAAAGTAACGGGGTACCATCACTGCCAAAAATACTGGCACATTTCTCTCGCACATATTTGACTCGACCATCCGCTAGGAGGAGGCGATGAACCAAGTCGAAGGGGCAGCGATCCCTCAAGTGTTGCGCATAGGCCTGATTCACTAAATCCCGATCGTCGGGGTGAATGGCACTGAGAAATGCTTCATAGGAGGCCCCAAAGGTTTCAGGCTCCAAGTCAAAAATTTTAAAGACTTCGGCTGACCAGTACAGGTCGTTGGTCTTCAAATTCAGTTCCCAACTACCGATATGGGCAATTCGTTCTGCTTCTTGATAAATGTGTTGAGCTTTCTCTAAGGCAATTTCCGTTTGCTTACGATCGGTAATGTCGTGCAGGATGCCAAAGCGGAGGGTGCGATGTTGAACCTGCACCAAGGACTCCACCAGCATGACGGTTCGTACTTTTTCGGGCAGTTCAGCCTCTAAGGTTAATTCGACTTGCAACACTTTTCCCGAAGCTCTTCCTCGGTTCAAGAAGAGGAAACGGTTCAAGACGGGATAGCTATTCAAGGATTGACCTATCGCCTGAAAATCGCTGATGGAAGCATTACAGAGCCGTTTGAGAGCTTGATTGGTAAAGAGCAGTTGATCATCATCAGTCGTCACATAAATGCCATCATGAAGACTTTCCAATGCATAGGTTAATAAACTGATTTTTTCCTTGGCTCGATGCCGTTCAATGGCGTGAAGGATCGATCGTTCTAAAAGGGTGCTATTGAGATGGATTCCTTTAACTAAATAATCCGCCGCTCCCAGGGCCATACTTTGTTGATCAACATCATTATTTCCCGCCCCAGTTAATAAAATAATCGGTTTATTGATACCTAATACAGCGGCAACTTTGAGTAAGTCTAAACCGGTTTCTGCCCCTAAAAAATAATCGACTAAATAAACATCATAACTCCCGGCATGAATGGCTTCTAGCCCCTCTGAATAATTATCGACCCAAGCGAGCCTAAACCTAGCCTGCTCTGCCTCTTCCAGGAGATCTCGGGTCACCACATAATCATCCTCATCGTCATCAATTAATAACACTTTAAAGATTTGGCTTTCCATCGGAATCCTCCTCGTAGGTATGCAAAAACTCCTCTACTTCCCTGGGCAGCAAGGGTCGGGAGAAGAGAAGTCCTTGACCCAAATCACATCCAAGTTTCTCGATCGCTGCCTTTTGTGCTGGGGTTTCAATCCCTTCGACAATGGTTTTCAATCCTAAGGCTTGAGCGAGGCTAACAATGGACTGAGTAATGTTTAAGCTTCGTTCATTACTTTCTAGGTCTGCTACAAAAGATTGGTCAATTTTTACCGTAGAAATTGGGATTTGTTGTAAACACCAAAGGGGTGAAAAATTTGTTCCAAAATCATCTAGACTAATTTCAAGACCACGATCTCGAATTAAATGCAGCACTTGGACTGCAGGCTTGACTTTATTAATGAGATTACCCTCAGTGATTTCTAACTTGAGATGTTGCGGACTCAGTTGAGTATCTGCTAATAATTTATCTAGGGTATCGATGAGAGATGGATCTAAAAGTTGTTGAATGGATAAATTAATACTTAAATATAAATCTAGGGGGATTTTCCTAGACGATCGCCATGTTTTAAGTTGCTGACAGGCATTTTGCAAAACCCATGCTCCAATAGAACTGCTCAGTCCCGCTTGTTCTACAATTTCAAGAAATTCACTGGCGGGAATTAGCCCTCTCTCGGGATGCTCCCACCACAATAAAACTTCAAAGCCTTTAATAGGATTATAGGCAGCTTTTAAGTCTACTAAAGGCTGGTAATATAGCCGAAACTGTTGTCGTTCTATGGCTCTGTGTAGGGATGATTCGAGTTCCGTGAGATGTAAGGTCTGCAAGTACATCCCATGGTCAAAAATTTCATAGCAGCTTTTGCCCTGCTTCTTAGCCCGATACATGGCAATATCAGCATCCCGGATCACATCGTGAACCGATTGATAGTTGAGGTTAGAGAAAACAATGCCAATGCTCGCACTAGTGAAGACCTCTCGATCGTCTAGGTAAAAGGGTTTGGCTAGCTCTTGTTGAAGACGATGGACGGTGTGTAAGACATCAGGTAAGTCGGTTAAATCTTCCAACAGAATTAAAAATTCATCCCCTCCTAAACGGGCTACTTCGTCTATGCCTCGCACCACTGTTTTCAAGCGATGGGCTACTTGTAATAACAGTTGATCCCCTGCCAAGTGACCTAAGCTATCATTAATATTTTTAAAATTATCAAGATCAATAAATAAGACGGCAAAATGTCGATGAGGATATCGTTTCTGCGTTGCGATCGCAACTTCTAAGCGCTTAATACTATAGACTCGGTTGTCTAAACCGGTTAGAGAATCGTGGAGATTTTCATAGACTAATTGGGCCTCGGACATTTTCCGTTGCGAGATGTCTCGTCCGCTCCCATAGATTAAATGTTCCGCAGGAAAGGGGACTAAATTCCAGTCTACCCAGATATATTCCCCGGTCTTAGTGCGATATCGAAGTTCTAAGCTATCAATTTTTTGTCCTTGACTCAGTTTATCCTGGGTTTCTTGGAGCCTTTCTTGATCGGTGCCCAGAATCAATTGCCAGAAGGACTGACCAAACAAATCCTCTGGGGTATAACCGAGGGTGTTTGACCATGCTGAATTAATGCGTTTAAAGATTCCATTTTCATCCGCAATAAAGAGGCAATCGAGGGCCAGATTAAAGAAACGATCGCGTTCAAGTTCCAGTTGCTTCCGCTCGGTAATATCATGCAGAATGCCAAAGCGAAGGGGATGCTGTTGAACCTGGACTAAAGACTCCACGAGCAGTACGGTTCGGGCTGCGGAGCCCCGATCAGCATCTAGGGTTAATTCCGTTTGCCTCAGGGACGTTTCTGCTCCAGCAGGCTGTTCTCGGCTGAGGGCGAGGAGGCGGTTCCACAAAGGCGAGGTATCTAGTTGGTTGGTAGATCGACAGAGGCGTTTGAGGGCCTGATTGGTAAAGAGCAATTGATCCTCATCGGTGGTTACATATACGCCATCATGAAGACTTTCTAGGGCATGGGTTAATAGGCTGATTTTTTCCTTGGCGCGATGCCGTTCAATGGCATGCAGGATCGATCGCTCTAGGAGTGAGCTATTCAGTTGAACCCCTTTGACTAGATAATCCGCCGCACCTAGGGCCATACTTTGCTGATCGACATCGTGATTGCCAACCCCAGTTAATAAAATAATCGGTTTATAAATGCCCAAGACGTTCGTGACTTTGAGTAAATCTAAACCGGTTTCTGGGCCTAAAAAATAATCAACCAAGCAAACATCATAGCAACCCTGATGAAGGGCTTCTAGCCCCTCTGCATAATTATTGACCCAGGTGAGTTCAAATCTGGCTTGTTCTGCTTCCTGGAGGAGATCACGGGTGACAACGTAATCATCCTGATCATCATCAATGAGTAGCACTTGAAAGGTTAAGTTCGCCATCGGTCTCTGCCTTCAGAAAACTGAGTCATCGGATATCCGTTCACATTTCTAGCTACGTTGAAGGCCATCCGGTAACTGCACAATTTGAAACCAGTAATCCCCTAGAGTTTTCATGATCTGAACCATGGATTGAAAGTCTACGGGTTTAGTAATAAAAGAACTGACACCTAAGTCGTAGGTTTTGAGAATGTCTTCTTCCGCTTGGGAAGTGGTCAAAACCACTACGGGAATAGAGCGCAGGTTCGGATCGTTTTTGATTTCCTCCAGGGCTTCCCGGCCATCTTTGCGGGGCATATTTAAGTCTAATAAAATTAGGGTGGGTCGGGGGGCAGAGTTGGGATCGCTGTAATCTCCGCGTTGATAGAGGTAATCCATCAGCTCTTCTCCATCTTCCACGCAATAGAGGTCGTTGAGAATGCGATTTTCCTCCAGAGCATCTCGGGTTAAAAGGCGATCGTCCTCATCATCGTCTGCCATTAAAATAATCACGGGTTTACTCCTCTGAACCATGGTCTCTGTCCCCAGCATGATGAACCGGTAGTGTTGCAATAAAACAAGTTCCTTCTCCAGGTTTGCTTTCAACCCTCAGTGTTCCACCATGACGACGGATCACTTTGCGACAAATCGCAAGCCCAATGCCGCTGCCCTCATAGGTTTCTCGACTGTGAAGTCGTTGGAAGGGTTGAAAGATCCGATCACTATATTTATTATCGAAGCCAATTCCATTATCCACTACCCGTAATTCACAAAACGTTTTATCCTCAACGGAGTAATGCTGCACCCTGACTTCAATCCGTGGCGCAACCTCCGGTTTATGAAACTTTAGGGCATTGCTTAACAGATTTTGAAAGACTTGACGAATTTGCATGGGATCCGCATCGATCGTTGATAGCGGATCGACTTCTATCGTAGCGCCCGTTTGCTCAATCCGCACTTCCAAATCCGATAATACGCCCGCCATCACCTCCGCTAAGTCGGTGGCAGTAAAGGGTTTGGCTTGGGTCGCAACCCTAGAGAAGCTCAGCAAATCATTAATTAAAGTCTGGGCCCGCGCTGCCGCATTTAACATCCGTCCTAGATAATCCTGTCCTTTCTCCGAGAGGGCGGTTTGGGAAACTTGGTCTAAACGATCGCCAAAGGTCTGAATTTTTCGCAGTGGTTCCTGTAAATCATGGGACGCGACATAGGCAAAATCCTGAAGGTGTGGGTAAAACTGCCCCCTAAACTGAGATGTACATAATCAT
>JBEAPM010000109.1:0-6235 GCA_041164445.1 Cyanobacteriota bacterium | reverse complement strand
TGAGCCAGAGGCAGGAGAGGCGGGAACCGGAAAGCGGAAAAATTTAATGGAAGAGTGCGGCGCGGAGCGCCGCACTCTTCCATTAAATTTTGCCGCTTTCAGTGGAAGGAAAGCCCTTCTGTATTAGTTTAACCAATGGGCACTTAATTGCGCGACTTCCGGTTCAGCGGGGGTAATGCGGTGCGGGACGATCGCTCGGGTAAATAGTAAACAGGAGAGGTTGTGGAAGACTCTAAGGGCGATCTTTGCCAGCGAATCCAGCGGATGGCCAACGCAATGCCCACGACCCCTAAGCCAAAACTAAACAGTCCCGGACGATCGCTAGAGCCACCGATCAGAGCATTGACCACCCCAGCGGTTAACATCATGCCGCTCACGGGGTTTTTGTGATAAAGCGATCGAGATAAGGAACGAAGGACAGTATTCATACAGCACTCATACACTCATAGCCCTAAGGGCGGGTCATCAATTACGTCTCAAAGTCTTACACCAGCAATGGCACCGTTACCCTAAACGCTGCTGGAGCCTAGTCCTGTTCAGCGGCGACCGCCCTAGTGTAATCCCAACCAAGTCAGCACTCCTTTGCCCGTCAAGTATTCCACCAGAATGGCAATGACAAAGCCCACCATCGCGGCGCGACCGTTCAACCGTTCGGCATAGCGGTTAAAGCCATAGCGAGGCTGGGGCAAGTTAGGGGTAACGGAAGGCTGAGGGGGTGTTTTCATAGGGTTTTATAAAGAAATGTAAAGGTTCTCTCAGCTATTGTAAAGGGAAATGTCCTCAACCGTTATTCGATCCCGATCGCTTTCAAAACGCGACGCAGTACGCCATTAATTAAACGGCGGCCCTCGTCGTCACTATAGCGTTTGGCCAGTTCAACGGCTTCGCTAATGGCGACGGGATGAGGCACCCCCAACAGGGTCATTTCCGCTAGGGCCATTCGCAGAATATCTTGATCAATGTGGGGCAAGCGATCGAGAGTCCAATCCGTCATGGATTCATTGAGCACCTCATCTAACTTGGGGCGGTTCTGCTTGACCTGTTGACTAATTTCCAGGGCATAATCCCGGACTTCCGCCTGATTGGCCATTTGCAGGAGTTGGGGCAGATCTAAGGCAATACTGAGACGATTAATGGCTTTTTCCGTTAAATCGATCGCTTCCTGAACCATGGCCCGGGCACTGGGCAGATTATTGGTACGAATTTCACTATCCGCCAGCCGTTTATCTCCCTGCTGTAACTCTGTGATGGCCGTCTCTAAGGTTTCCTGGGCTTCCTGGGTCAGACTCGTCACCGCCCCTGCCAGAATTTGGTCAAAGTCGGCCAGACCTTTTAAGTCTGCATCGGCGGAAATTTGCCCTAGGGTTAAGAGGGCCAGTTCACGGGCAAGGCGGCGGGGTTGCATTAGGCTTCGTTCTCAAGGTGAAGGGAAGTCTGCATCAGAGGCAAGAGCACCTCTGGCGAAGGGGATTTTACCTCATTACGTCCCTCTCGGGGGGTAGCAAGGGACCCGGGAGAGACAATACCTCCAGAAATGAGAATCTTAAAGGCATCTTCGACGGACAGTTGCAGATCAATCACTTCCTGTGCGGGAACGAGGGCATACCAGCCCGTTGTTGGGTTTGGGGTGGTGGGGATAAAGACACTGAGCATCGGTTCTTCTAGATGGTCTTGCAGGAGTGCTCCAGCATCACCGGTCACAAAGGCTACGGCCCAAAGCCCTGGGCGAGGGTATTCCAGGAGGACAACCCGACGGAATCGCCCTTTACTGTCCCGCAGAATGGTTTCTAGTAATTGTTTTAAGGTGCGATACACCGCACCCGCCAGGGGAATGCCCTGGAGAATACGCTCCCCGAGATCCAAGAGCCAGCGCCCTACGATATTTCTGGCCATCAAGCCAATTAAGAGGATAAAGAGCAAGGGAGCCGTCAACCCAATCATGAGGTTGAAGAGATTGCCCAAAAGGGGATCAATATCCAGTAAGGGATTTAATTGCCGAGGGATACGAGTTAAAAAGGTGACGGCCCACAATGCGATCGTCGTGGTTAGCCAGATCGTTGTGGCTAGGGGGATCACCACTAGTAAACCAGCAATCAAATCATTCTTTAAATCTTGTTTTAAGCGTTCAAACACGGAACCACTCGTTAGTTTTAGAATCGCGTAATTTTAGGTATTGTAAATCCTGTCTAGGAAAGACGGTGCTGTTCCTGAAGACAAAATCGCTATACCCTAGCGGCCAAGAACCCTGCAACCCAACATCCAGAGGGCAAAACAACTCTGGAACAAACAGAGGAGGGCCGGAAGGTTCGGTTGGACTAATGTTCGGCTTTCCACTGAAAGCGGAAAAATTTAAGGGAAGAGTGCGGCGCGGAGCACCGCACTCTTCCGCCTTAAGTTAGTAGCCTAATTTTCTTAATATTTTAACAAATATTTGTATTCTATTTAACCTTCTGGTTGCCGCCTGTCCCCTCTGCTAGGCCCCCTAGGGTAAAAATACTTATGGCTGAGCCGGTTTAATAATGGCGATGGCGGTAAGAGGAGCAATACGCACCACCATTTGCCCTTGGGCATCCACCCTAAAGGGTTCACAGGGATCCCAAGGATCCGCGAGAAGATTACAGTAATCTCCGGGCGCGAGATCGGTTGCGATCGTTTCTGCCATCCAAGTGGTTTCCCGATTGATGACGAGGTGTCCCAGATTACCCCGCCCAAAGGCACTTTGATTGTTGCCGTTATCCCACCACCGGGTCACTGCAGGGGATGCCTGGGTAGCGCGACGAAACTTGACAGCCCCCACGATCGCTGGCCAGCGATGCTCACATTGCCAGGTTGTGCCGCCGCAGTTGAGTCCTTGCGGCCCATGGACAGGCTGATGCGGTGGTCCCGCTTCTGTTTGCCCGTCAAAGTTGTAGCTGGACATGACCTGAGCATAGCCGTAGGGATAGCTCAGCATAAAAACCGTGGCCAAGGTATAGAGACGAGGTTCCGCAAACGTGAGCACATTCCCGGCCCCACCGTGACCCCGTTGATTGTCGTGATTATCAATAAAAACGATCGCGTGATCAGACGGTAAACTGGGGTTCCAGGACGGCAAATCCGCTAAGCGTCCCTGCCGAAATAACGGCCCCAGCACTTTGCCATATTGAAAGTCTGTCACCCAACCATTGCCCAAGTATTCTTGGGCAGAAATGGCTTCATAGCCCGGATCAATGACCTCCTGAAACACAAACGGCTCTCCCTCCACCTGGGCTAAGAGGCGACGAATGTCCTCCGAGGGAACATGTTTAGCGGCATCGAGCCGAAAACCCGCCACCCCAATCTGCAGTAAATTATTGAGATAGGCCGCAACGCGCCGTTGCACCCGAGGGGACTCGGTTCGTAAATCGGGCAAACTTACTAGGTCACAGTGTTGCACTCGCCAGCGATCGTTTAAATAATCTTCGGGTTGAATGTCACAGGGGCGATGAAAATCGAGGGGAGTGTAGGCCGGGTAAAAACGATCGCCATAGACCGTCCCCGCTGTCCCTACCCCAGACCCCGCCGCCATGTGATTGAAGACCACATCTGCATACACCTGTACTCCCACCCTTTGGCACCGCTGCACCATCTCCGTAAACGCTGCTGCAGAGCCACTGCGACTCTGTAACTGATAACTCACGGGCTGATAGCGAGTCCACCACGGATCCCCCTCGGGAAACCCCGTAATGTGTTCTTGGGGCGGAGAGACTTGCACGCCATGATAACCAGCATCCGCCAGAAAGGTTTCGCATTCCTGGGCAACATCTTGCCAACGCCATTCAAACAAATGCACAAAGGTTTCCCCCTCACTCTGGGCTGAGACCGGGGTCGCAGCCGTCAAAAGGGTAGCGATCGTCGCGATCGTTTTTTTCAGCCGTTTCAGGTAAAAACCAGCAGACACAAGGTCACGGGAATGAGAACTGCTGTATGCCAGTAAACCCTCAGCTAAGGCAATCCTGGAGAAAAGAGAATCATTTGTGTTCATGATGGAGTTCCTGAGGTCTGCAAACAGAATGATAAAACGATTTTTTGCCTAGTTGTATAGCAGTTGATTCCTTTACTGCAATGCTAAAATAGTGGTGTTCTCGCGAGATCCCACCAATGAGTACCCCCATTACCTTAGAAGATATTTTCCAACTCTTTGAGCGGCAAAAAGAAGAAACTGAGCGCCGTGCCGCTGAGTGGGATCGTCTGTTTGCTGAATCTAAAGCAGAAGCCGATCGTCGTCATAGGGAGTTGGAAAAACTGGTTACTGCTGCCAATACTGCTGTTAATAACCTCACCAGTCGTTGGGGACGTTTTGTTGAGGAGTTGGTGAGACCTGCGGTGATTAAACTCTTTGAGAGCAAAGGAATTCATCTTGAACATACTTTCTTGAGGGCAGAAGATATAGGAAGAACCATGGAAATTGATATTTTAGGGGTCAACTCTACGGATGTGGTTTTAGTGGAATGTAAATCTCGCTTTTCCCAGGATGATTTAGATGAATTTCTAGAGAAATTACCTCGGTTTAAAACGGCGTTTCGTGAATTTTCGTCTTATCAAATCTATGGGACAATCGCAGGCATTGAGATTGATCAAGGGGTCGATCGTCGTGCCTATAAAAAAGGTCTCTTTGTGATTAAACTCTCAGGAGATACGGTGACGATCGTTAACGACGATAACTTCAGACCTCAAGCCTGGTAGATGTTCTGTGTCTCATTTCCTCCGCCCTAAGCATTCAATGAATAACTTTATTCAAGATGGAAGGAGTGATTCCCTCTATTTCGTTGAATAGTGCTCCATTCCATGTATCCAAAGTTCATACGCACTAATATCAATCTCATCGCTCCAAACTAACGCATGACCTCCAACATCAATTTCAAAATTATGAAACAATGCTATATTTTTCAGTGGTTTAAACATTGATAACTGAAACAAGGATTGGACATCGTATTTTCGATATTCTTGGTTTGTAAATTGTATCAACAATACATAATTTTCTAACACCTGAGCAGATATTAGTTTTGGATATTGATTGGCTTTCATTTTTTTTTACTTCAAAGGAGGTAGTTTTGTAAACACTTGAGTGCTCCAGATTCTTTGGAGATCGTTCTTGTGGCTTCTACAACAGAGCTTTTTTCTGGAGATGAATTTTGGTAGGGATAGGATTGACCTGATCTATCCCCTCAACCCATGTTGGGATCCCATGGGATCCCAACCCCCGTGAATCCATGGATCTCCCAACAAGAATCAGGAAACCTTATTTTACCAGCTCTATTTACGTGACATCCCTAGATTTTTAGGTTAGATTTTTTCTATCCTCAGAAATTTTATAGCCTCCTATGCGATCGTCCCTATGGATCCCCGTTTTTGCACCCTCTCTTGTGGGTGTATTTTTTGTAACTTTTTCTAGCGCTGTGTTTGCCCAAATTAAGCCGGATGGGACTCTGGGCAGTGAAGGGTCGATCGTTTTTGCCCAGTTGTAGAGCAGTTGATTGCTTTACAGCAATGCTAAAATAGGGTGTCGGAGCTAGACACCTACCAATAATGATTCTTTTAGAGCTAAAGTTGGTAGGAGTTTATAACCCTTACACTAAAAGAAAAAACTTTACAGAGGTTGTATATTTATGGTGTCAATAGCTGTCTCTTTAGATAACTTAATTGCAGCAATTATAGCTTTATCTTTCCAAGACCGAGCAAAAGTTGCGCAAGCTCTCATTCAGTCGGAATTGCGCTCAGATTTAAGTCAGTTGCTAACCGAGCTATATTCGTCTCCTGCCCAGGATGACGTGACAGATGAGGAGATTTTGGCAGAGGTTCGGGCAGTACGACAATTGGTATTTGATCCATGACTCTTCGGGTTGTAGTTGACACCAATATTTGGATTCGATTTTTGTTAGGTGGACGGATTACATTGCCGATTTTAGAAGCGTTCCAGGCGAATCAATTTCAGTTAGTAATGAGCAAAGAATTGCTAGATGAATTTCATGCTGTTTGGAATCGTCCTCGACTGCGCCGCAAAATCAACCCGCATCAGGCAGAACGTTTAGAGCAACAATTAATTTATCGTGCATTTTGGGTGAAAGTAACGACGGTGCCCCCTCATTGCAGAGATCCCAAAGATTTAGCTGTGCTGGCCACAGCGATCGATGGGCAGGCGCAAGTGATTGTATCGGGAGATGATGATCTACGGGCTGATGAGGTGTTAAGGCAAGCGATGGAAGAGTACCACATC
>JBEAPM010000108.1:0-2939 GCA_041164445.1 Cyanobacteriota bacterium | reverse complement strand
CCTATGCTTACTGGTGGATTCGTCAAGCCATTACCCGAGCGATCGCCGAAAAAGGGCGCACCATTCGACTGCCCATTCACATTACCGAAAAGCTCAATAAGCTGAAAAAAGCTCAGCGCGTCTTATCGCAAAAGTTAGGTCGTGCCGCAACGATCGCTGAACTTGCGGAGGAGATTGACCTCAGTCCGAAGCAGGTACGGGAATATTTGCTGCAATCCCGGCAACCCCTATCCCTGGATCTGCGAGTGGGGGACAATCAGGATACAGAACTGGGTGAGTTGTTAGAAGATGATGGGATTTCCCCAGAAGACTTCACCGCTCAATCAGCGCTCCGTCAAGACTTAGAAGGTCTAATGGCAGATCTGACCCCCCAGCAAAAACAAGTCCTGACCTTGCGGTATGGCTTGGAGGATGGTCAAACCATGACCCTCGCTAAAATTGGCGATCGGCTCAACATCAGTCGGGAACGGGTTCGTCAAATTGAGCGGGAAGCCCTCACCAAGTTGCGCAAACGGAAACAAAACGTTCAGGAATACTTGGCCAGTTAGGCTAGCCCTAGGCTATTGCCCTGAGCTACCAACTGAAGGCGGCAGAGTGCGGCGCACTCTGCCATTAAATTTTTCAGTGGAAAGCCTTGCCCTGCAAGATGCTCCGAAATTCATCTTTGTCGGTTCCCCCTTAGCAGGGTCGGCTTTATCAAGCGATCCCAGGGCGGTCATCACGGCTTCACCTTCTCATAGCAAGAGCCCAAAGCGACCACAATATGATAGATTCCTTTCGGGTACCCGTCCCATAAAGGATTTGATGTTAATGAATGTTTAGGTGGAGGGGTATTCGGAACCTTCTTCAGTGAGTCATCAAAGTTAGAATTTAAGCCTATGAAAGGGATTATCTTAGCGGGGGGATCGGGCAGTCGTTTATATCCCATTACCCAAGTGGTGAGTAAACAGCTTTTGCCCGTATACGACAAACCCATGATTTACTACCCGCTCTCGGTCTTAATGTTGGCGGGCATTCGGGAAATTTTAATTATTTCGACTCCTCAACATCTGCCCCTTTTTCAGCAACTCTTACAGGATGGACACCAGTGGGGCGTAGATCTGACCTATCTTGCCCAACCGGCTCCAGAAGGTCTGGCTCAAGCCTTGATTCTAGGAGAATCCTTTTTGGGGGGAAGTTCCGCCTGTTTGATTTTAGGAGACAATATTTTTCATGGCGATGGCTTTTTAAATCTCCTGCAAAAAGCCACAAGTCTAGAAGAGGGAGCAATGATTTTTGGCTATCAAGTTGCCGATCCTCGACGCTATGGGGTGGTTGAGTTTGATGACCACGGCCAAGTTTTGAGTATTGAAGAGAAACCCGAACAACCGAAATCTAAGTACGTTGTTCCGGGCATTTACTTCTACGATCGTCATGCGCCACAGTTAGCAAAACAATTAAAACCATCCCCTCGGGGTGAGTTGGAAATTACGGATTTAAACCGACTTTACCTAGAGCAGCAGGCCCTCTACGTACAACTCATGGGTCGAGGATATGCGTGGTTGGATATGGGCACTCATGTCTCCCTTCATGAAGCCTCTAGTTTTATCCAAACGATCGAAAGTCGTCAGGGACTTAAAATTGCTTGTCTTGAAGAGATTGCCTATCAGCAAGGATTGATTAATGCTCAACAATTAGAGCAGTTAGCCTATCCCCTCAAAAATAGTAGTTATGGTCAATATCTCCTCAATTTACTGCGTACTGAAAGCGTAAAAACCTAACCTGAGAATAGGACACACCGCATCCTATTTCTATAGCTAAACTGGCATGACTGAACTTGATAATCTCCGAATCCTATGAACATCCAACCTACGGCAATTCCCGATATTTTATTGATCACGCCCCAATGTTTTCAGGACGATCGGGGTTTTTTTATGGAAAGTTATAACCAACGTCGTTTTCAGGAAAAGACGGGGATCCAGGTTGATTTTGTTCAGGATAATCATTCCCAATCGAGTCAAGGAGTCTTGCGAGGCTTGCACTATCAAATTCAACAGGCCCAGGGCAAGCTGATTCGGGTCACCCGAGGGGAAATTTTTGATGTTGCCGTGGATCTACGATCGACTTCTCCCACCTTTGGACAATGGGTGGGCGCTCATTTAAGTGCAGCCAATCACCACCAACTTTGGATCCCCCCTGGATTTGCCCACGGGCTTTATATTCTTTCAGACATTGCCGATGTATTGTATAAAGCAACCGATTATTACGCCCCGGAACACGAACGGACGTTACTGTGGAATGATCCAACGATCGGAATTGAATGGCCCCTAGTTTCCGGCAGCGATGGGCCGATTTTATCCAGTAAAGACCAACAAGGTCGCACTTTTGCCAACGCCGATCATTTTTAAGGTTGGATAAGGCTGCTCTCAGTATCAGTCAAGGGAATGGGTTACGCCGCACTCCCTCGTTATTTTTTCCGAACAGATCCTGAGGAAGATCAACCTTAGAGCTACCCAAGATGCAGACTTTGCTGAGAGAAGCCGACTGTATGGTTCTCCACCAAAAGTCATTTGGTTGCGATGTGGTAATGCGCCAACCAGAGAAGTTGAAATCCTAATTCGATCTGGCATAGAAGCAATTCAAGAACTTTTGAACGACTCTAGATTGCACTGTCTTGAGCTTCACTAGGTTTCCAGAAACAATTAAAGGGTAGTGTCAAGAGAAACACTACCCAAATCATTTCCACCTACACCTATAACAGCTTTCTAATTACTGAAATTCTGAAATGTCTTAACAAGCAGTATAACGGCTGAATTGAGCGGCGATCGTTTCTCTGAGTTTATCACTACAAATACCGATTACGTCCGCTCCAATGGTGCTGGGGTGATAGCATTACCCCCACGGTAGCGACTGATTCCATCCCAAAAATCAAGAACGATCGCACTAAACCATAAAAACGA
>JBEAPM010000107.1:0-2693 GCA_041164445.1 Cyanobacteriota bacterium | reverse complement strand
AGGAAGATTTAAGTGGCATTAGTCTCATTAAAATCTATGCCCAGGAAGATAATGAAAGGGTCGCATTCTCCGATTTAAATCATCACTTACTCAAGTTTAATCTGACCTTGGCCCGGACTCGTAATTTTCTCTTCCCCATGCTGGAAGGATTATCGAGTCTGAGCTTACTCGTGCTTCTGGGACTGGGGGCGGGGGCGATTGCCCAAGGCACCATTAGTGTGGGGGATTTTATTGCGTTGATTCTCTATGTTGAACGCCTAGTTTTCCCCACCGCATTACTCGGGTTTACCATTACCGCCTATCAGCGGGGTGAAGTGAGTATCGATCGTATTGAAGCCATTTTAAGAGCCGATCCTAAAATTAAAGATTCAGCAGAAACCCTTGCCCTGCCCACTCCCGATCTCAAAGGCTGGATTAAGGCCGATCGCCTCACCTTTACCTATCCCGAGTCCACAACCCCCGCTTTAGATCAGGTTTCCTTTAGTATTGCACCGGGAGAAACCATTGCGATCGTTGGTCCCATTGGGTCGGGTAAGTCCACCTTAGCCAATGCCTTAGTCCGCTTAATTGAAGTTGAACCGAATCAATTATTTGTCGATAATCTCGATATTGTTCACCTGCCCCTAACAGTGCTGCGACAGACGATCGCCTATGTTCCTCAAGATAGCTTTTTATTCAGTACCGCCATTCGTAATAACATTCGCTATGGCATTCCCGACTGTGAGCAACCGGCTGTAGAACAAGTTGCTAAAGCGTCACAAATTCATCCTGAAATCATGAACTTTCCCCAACAGTACGAGACGATCGTAGGAGAACGGGGTATTACCTTGTCCGGGGGGCAGCGCCAGAGAACCGCTCTCGCTCGGGCATTATTGATGGATTCCCCCATTTTGATTTTGGATGATGCACTCTCCAGTGTTGATAATCAAACCGCAACAGCCATTCTCAATAGTTTATCCAGTGCAACCCAGCGCAAAACGGTGATTTTTATTTCCCATCAACTCTCCGCCATAGCCAGTGCCGATCGTATTTTGGTAATGGATCAGGGGCGCATTGTCCAAATGGGAAGCCACGAGGACTTAATCAACCAACCTGGACTATATCAACAGTTGTGGGAACAACAAGAATTAGCAGCAGTGCTGCAATAGATTCAGATAAGGATACAGCACTTCTAAATGGGTTGTGTGGTGTGTGCCCGGAGGGCACACACCACACAACGGTTTCAGCAGTCAACGATCGTATCTTCTCCTAGTTCTACAAGTTCAATCTCATACCGCTCTTGAACAGTTTGGATGTTTGTAAAAATTTCTTCGGGGGATAGCTCTAACTGGTTACCAAACCCGATCTCGGTCATTGCTCCACCAAAACCCATGCCTAAACTTGTCTCAAATTGCCCCCTGCTAGAGGTTGAGCATCAAACTCGAAGGTTCCCCACTCGATGCCAGCAACAAAGTCTTGAGCATTTATAGCTGTATGTTGGTTTTTAGCTGATCGTTTGGGCTGATAGCTGAGGATTTGCTGAACAGTCTTCTTTAAATAAAAAGAATATACCATTCTGGCAAATTTTTTCAAAAAAAGACATGAGAGTCTAAACTCCTTTCAATGAAATTAATCGACTCACAGATTGTAAAGATTCAAGTTGATCTGGAATTAGGTCTCCAATCAGTGAAATATTAAGAAAATCGTTTAAATCAATGCCCTCATTAAGCAAGACTGTCATCATCAGTTCCGACAAATAGAGACCGATCGTTTCTGCATCCATATCACTGATATCAATCAACACACAAGCTCCGGCATTATCTTCCTGCTCAGCCAGATGCTTTAAAGTTTGAGTTAAGTCTTCTGCTAAACGATCGTTTTCCTGGTTCCAGTCTGGACGGATTAAGTAATTTGGCTGACGAGCAGATATGACGGGCAATGACTCGATCGCTTCTAGGTCGGGTACGTTTTCCTGATCAAGCTGAATTCGGGCTAATACATTCGGTAAGAGTGTATCCCATTCTGTTTCACTGAGATTTTGGAGGAAGGAGAAGTTGAGATTTTCACTCACTTCCAATTCTTCTTCCATCATCAAATTCATGGCGACGCTAGAGAGAAATAAGTTTGCTTCTTCTTCTGTAGTATCCGTAATATCAATTAAAAGGGTGATAGAACGATCGGTTTCCGGAGCAAACTGTTGAAAGACCGAAGCAATGTCTTGTTCTAACTCATCTTCTGTTGCTTCCCAATCGGGAAACATCAAATAACTGATTGATTGAGTCTTAATAGTATCAAGCTTAGAAGCAACTTCAAAGAGTTTCTCCTGAATAATATTTGCCATCTTTTTCCAGGAGAATTGCTGAGCTTGAGCTAAACCCGCATCAATGAGCGATCGTCTTACCCGAGGTTTTTGCACTTCATATAGCGCATCTGCCATGTCGCCAATATTGTCATCATTAACATATAAAGCAGCTTGACCTGCAACTTCAGGGATTGAGGCGTTTCGTGTGGTAATGACGGGACAGCCACATGCCATCGCCTCTAAGATCGGCATTCCAAAACCTTCGTACTTTGAGGGATAAACAAGGGCGATCGCCGCAGAATAAGCAAGTCGTAGTTCATCATCCGATAAATATAAGTTATGAACAGTACATCCCGACGTATATTGTCTCCACTCATTAGGTAACTGGCTTCCTGCCCCAGTACAAACAATG
>JBEAPM010000106.1:0-2708 GCA_041164445.1 Cyanobacteriota bacterium | reverse complement strand
GTTACAAAATAACCAATTTATAAGTCTCGGCTCTTTCTTCTTGCTATTCCTACCGACTTGAGCTATACTCTTTGTCAAGTAGAAACAGACTTCGGTTTGTTAATTGAATTAACAAGGGTCTGGTTTCTGTCTTCCAAACTATTCTCTTTTCTAGGTTCAGGGCGCAGTCTCTTCGCTCTCGCTCTCAACCGCGCATTTATCAATATAGCCAACCCCTCATCAAAAGTCAACCCCCTTTTTGGAAAAGTTTCTTGGATTTCTTAAAAGTCTTTGAGAGAGGCAGATAGCACAGGGTCAGAAAGAGGATTGAGCTTAAGATTTTTGTTGCGTGGCCAATTAAACGCCACCAAACTTAGTCATTGTGCTTATACCTAAGTCTCAGTCCCCTCAGTCTGGAGGCGCATGGCAGTTTTCACGCCCACGGACAAGGAAAAGGTTACAGAATGTAAAGTATAATAATGATTCATCTTGTAAACCTTATAAAGCTATAGCGAGACAGTTACCCATGCGAGTTGTGATCGCCGGAGCCGGACTAGCCGGCTTAGCCTGTGCAAAATATTTAGTTGATGCGGGTTTTACGCCTGTTGTTCTGGAGCGTCGAAACGTATTAGGGGGAAAGATCGCGGCATGGAAAGATGACGATGGGGACTGGTATGAAACAGGGTTGCATATTTTTTTCGGGGCCTACCCCAATATGTTGCAGTTGTTCAAGGAGCTAAATATTGAAGACCGCCTGCAATGGAAAGAGCACAGTATGATCTTCAACCAGCTGAATTCTCCAGGAACCTATTCGCGTTTCGACTTTCCGGATATTCCTGCTCCGTTCAACGGTTTGGTCGCCATTTTACGTAATAACGATATGCTGACTTGGCCGGAAAAGATTCGCTTTGGACTGGGTTTACTACCGGCGATCGCCTTAGGGCAGAAATACGTAGAGGAGATGGATCAATACACCTGGTCGGAGTGGATGGCCAAGCAAAATATCCCCCCCCGTATTGAAGAAGAAGTCTTTATTGCCATGAGCAAGGCTCTAAACTTTATCGATCCCAACGAGATTTCAGCGACGATCCTATTAACGGCATTAAATCGCTTTTTACAGGAAAAGGATGGTTCCAAAATGGCCTTCCTGGACGGAGCTCCCCCAGAACGTCTTTGTCAGCCCCTAGTGGATTACATTACGGAACGGGGTGGTGAGGTTCATCTCAACAAACCGCTCAAGGAAATCTTGTTAAACGATGACAATACCGTCAAAGGTTACCTAATTCGGGGGTTAGACGGCGCGGCTGATGAGGTAATCACGGCCGATTTATATGTCTCGGCTATGCCCGTCGACCCCCTGAAAACGATGGTGCCGCAGCCCTGGCGGGGTTATCCTGAGTTTAAGCAAATTCAAGGCTTAGAAGGGGTTCCTGTCATTAATCTCCATCTCTGGTTTGACCGGAAATTAACTGATATCGATCATCTCCTCTTCTCTCGATCGCCATTGTTGAGTGTTTATGCCGATATGAGCAATACTTGCAAGGAATACAGCAATCCTGATAAATCAATGTTGGAATTAGTGCTAGCACCGGCAAAGGACTGGATTGGTAAATCGGATCAAGAAATTGTGGATGCGACCCTGGCGGAGATTAAACAGCTATTTCCCCAACATTTTGAGGGTGAAAATGCGGCTAAGCTCCTCAAGTTTCACGTTGTCAAAACCCCTCGCTCTGTTTATAAGGCGACCCCCGGACGGCAATCCTGTCGACCCGATCAACGCACATCAGTTGAAAACTTTTATTTAGCCGGTGACTTTACTATGCAGCAATATTTAGGCAGTATGGAAGGCGCCGTTTTGTCGGGAAAACAATGTGCCCAGGCGATCGCCGCCGACTTTGAGGCTCAGCCCATCAATACTAGCCTGGAAACGATCACTGTGGGCTAAAGCCAGCCCCTTAACTGACAATCTTCCTGACAAATGACAACGCTAATGCGACAATGCTAAATGGCTAACGGTCAAATCTCTTCCCATCGCGCAGTTACCAACTCCCAATCCTGGTCGCTGGCTTCAGAATCCCGTCCGTCCTTAATGTTACAACTGCCTAAACCGTCTCCATCTGCAAAGCCCCGTGCTTCTGTCGAGGAAGCCTATGAAATTTGCCGCCAAGTCACAGCTCAGTATGCTAAAACCTTTTATCTAGGAACCCTACTGATGCCTCCGGCTAAGCGGAAGGCTATCTGGGCAATCTATCTATGGTGCAGACGCACGGATGAATTAGTGGATGGTCCCCAGGCAGCAACAACCACGCCAGAAACCCTGGATCAGTGGGAAGCCCATCTAGAGGCACTTTTTGCGGGTTATCCCCAGGATGACGCTGATGTGGCTCTCGTGGATACTCTGGAGAAATTTCCTCTAGATATTCAACCCTTTCGGGACATGATTGCTGGACAACGTATGGATTTGTACCGGTGTCGTTATCAAACCTTTGCAGAGTTAGATCAATACTGTTATCGAGTGGCAGGTACGGTTGGCTTGATGTCCAGTGCTATTCTTGGCGTTGACAGTGGCATCAGCCAAACCCCTTGGCAACCCGACCCCTTCTATATTCCTAAAGAAGAGGCGATCGCCCTGGGGGTTGCGAATCAACTCACGAACATTTTGCGGGATGTAGGGGAAGACGTGGAACGCGGTCGTATTTATTTACCCCTAGAAGATTTGGCTCGCTTTG
>JBEAPM010000105.1:0-10435 GCA_041164445.1 Cyanobacteriota bacterium | reverse complement strand
AGGGTATTCATGGACGGTAAACTCTTTAACTCAATGAATAATGGCTAAACAAACTCGGAACAGGCTATCTAGGGCGCGTCATCCGCTTGGAGAGCCTGAGCATATATCTACGATATTTGATGTGGCGAACCCGTCTCTAGAAACGAAAAAAGGGTGAGCAGAACTCACCCAACTACCAACAACGGAGAAGAAAAGCTACTTTAGTAGAGTTTCTCTTCCTGATGGGTTTCGATCGTGCAATCGGAGGTGGGGTAAGCCACGCAGGTTAAAACATAACCGTTACTAATTTGATCATCATCCAAGAAGGATTGATCAGATTGATCGATCGTACCGGAAACGACCTTACCAGCGCAGGTAGAACAAGCACCCGCACGGCAGGAGTAGGGTAGATCTAGCCCTTCTTCTTCAGCTTGATCCAAGATGTACTTATCATCGGGACAAGTGATGGTCTTTTCGCCATCGGGGGTTTTGAGAACGACTTTATACTCTGCCATAACGATACTCCTCTCAACAGAGAATAGATGAAAATAGGCACGATGCCATAGTACGCACAAACCGGGACATGCGATCGTGGGGATTAGGAATGGCGTTCGCTTGGGCAGATTAAATTAGTTTTTCTAATAGGTTCTCGGCTTCCGGTCACCTGAGCTATTGTAAAGACTCGTCGGCTACCAACTTAAAGTGGAAGAGTGCGACTCGATAGCCCCCTGATCCCTTATCGTTTTGAGCAAATTCCCTTATGTCTGTGCAAAGCATTGGTATTCGCACGGCGCAAAGCCAAGCTGAACGTGCCCAAGGGCAAATTCATGTCTATGACGGCCTAGGTAAGGGCAAGTCTCAGGCTGCGCTTGGGGTGGTGCTGCGATCGATTGGGCTGGGCATTGCCAGCCATGTCCAGTCTCGGGTTTTACTGCTGCGATTTCTCAAGGGGCCCGGCCGCACCTACGACGAAGATGCGGCGATCGCGGCGTTGCAGCAGGGCTTTCCCCATCTCATTGATCAGGTTCGCACAGGACGATCGGCCTTTTTTGCGGCGGATGAGGTGACCCGTTTCGATCGTCAGGAGGCTCAACGAGGCTGGGATGTGGCCAAAGGAGCGATCGCTTCGGGGTTGTATTCGGTGGTAGTGCTCGATGAAATTAACCCGGTCTTGGACTTGGGGTTGCTCCCTCAGGAAGAGGTGGTGAGAACCCTGCGGCGCAAACCTGAAGAATTGGAAGTTATTGCCACCGGACGGGCTGCTCCCCAAGCCCTCTTAGACATTGCGGATTTACATTCGGAAATGAAGGCCCATTATCATCCTCAGCCCCCAGCGGATGGGGTCACGGGCATCGAAATTTACACCGGGGAAGGTAAGGGGAAATCCACCAGTGCCCTCGGCAAAGCCCTCCAGGCGATCGGTAAGGGGATTAGCCAAGATAAATCCCATCGGGTCTTGATTTTGCAATGGTTAAAGGGGGGGATGGGCTACACGGAAGATAGTGCCATTGCCGCCTTGCAGCAAAGTTACCCCAACTTAGTAGATCATCAACGATCGGGGCGGGATGCGATCGTCTGGCGGGGGCAGCAACAGGAAGTGGATTATTTAGAGGCGGAGCGGGCCTGGGAACTGGCACGGGTGGCGATCGCTTCGGGACTCTATAAGACCATTATTTTAGATGAGCTAAATCCCACCGTTGATTTAGAGTTATTACCGGAAGAAAGCATCTTCCATGCGCTCCTGCGGAAGCCCAAGGATACGGAAGTGATCATCACGGGACGGTGTAAAAATCCTCCCAGTTATTTTGATTTAGCCAGCGTTCATTCGGAAATGATTTGCCACAAGCACTATGCAGAAAAAGGCATTGATCTCAAACGCGGAGTGGACTTTTAAGGGGATTCAAGAATGGCTGGTCTATCCCCCCCTAGGCAACCAGTTCCAAGGTTTCATTGGGCTGCAAAGACTTGACGATCGCAGAGCTACCTTGGGTTTTTAATTTCGCTTCAAACTCAGCGATCGTGCCCTGGGCTTTCAATAAGTTCATTAAGATGCCCGTAAACTCCACCTCTCCCCCGGTTGCCGTGGGCAGAATGTGTTTGGGCTGGAGCAATTTCACCAGCTCGGGGGCAGCGGTATATCCCTGAATCAAGGGGCCCAAGAGGGGGAGTTCTAAATTCACCACGGGACTTATTAAGACATCCACTGGTGCAAACCGGGAAATTTGAGGATCAAAGAAGGCATGGGGCTCATAGTAAATGCGCTGCGCTGAGGCCACACTGCTGAGGATATAACCGTTTTCCACCTGAGGTACCGGAGCACCGGGCACCGCCTCAATCTCGATCGCTCCGGCTCCCGTTCCCCAGGTCAAACGATCGCCGGGTTTCAGAGCAGTAACCTGGCTATAGCCCAGACGCTCCGCTACTTTAGCCGCTGTGGGGGAACCCACCACCGGAGTTTGGGGATCTAACACCTTCAGCGTGGGTTCATGGGCATGGTCGGCTAGCCCTTGGGATAGCAAAATCAGGTCAATTCTGGGGGGGATGGGCAAGGTCTTTTGCAGCTTGCCTTGAAAGAACCAATCCTGGCCACCAAAACTGAGATTGCCCCGCAACCACGGATCAACGAGTATCGTTTGTCCCGCCAGTTCGATCAGCCAGGTGTTAGATCCAAAATAAGTAAATTTCATGCCGTTTTCAGTGGAAAAATTGGGTCTAGAGTTCAGGAGGGTCAACCGTCAAACGGTCTTCCCCAAAGGACTAGAAGCCTGGGGGGGCTCCGGGGAAATTGCTGGGGTCGCTGCTGGGAGACTCGCTGGGGGCTGGAGGTAAAACACAACGGAGTGGATCCACCGCTTGGGTTTGGATGCTTAAGGTTTTCTCCGCAACGCTGCTCAGGAGTTGCCCCACCGCAAGCTTTGCGCGATCGTTCGCTTGGGCGAGAATATTTTGCTTGCAGGCAACCTCGATAATTTTATTCAGCGCGGCTTGACCTGCCAGGGTTTGCAATTCTGGTGCAGAGTCTGGTCCCAGCCCCAGAAACCCCCGATCGTAGTCATACACAGAGGATCGGGTTACATCTATTTTGGCATCTAAAATCTGGGGTGGGGGAAGGGTCACTTGAATCGTTTCAGCCCGAATCTGAATGTCTGAGGGGGCTAATTGACTGAGATCGACTCCGGCCCGGACTTCCCCATAGGCAATGTAAAGCAAAGTTGTGGTTCCCACCGTCAGATTGCCGAGGGTTCGATCCCGTTTGGTGGGAACCACCGCCTCCATGGCAAAGACGGCGGTGGCTAATTCATTGGCCCCACGAATTTTATTAATCATGACGGAGCGGACATCGATCTCAGCGGCGGGTTGGGGGGCGGTAAACCAGTTACCCACCGCCTGGAACAGATTATTCCCGGAGCGCCAAACTCCCAGCAGGGTGAATACACCGACCATTAGCACTCCCCCGATCGCTATATTCCCTAGACGTTTGAGCATTTCTCCCTTCTCCCTCAGCTCATCTATGCCCAAATCTTAGGGCGCGTCATCCATTAAGTCCAGAACCCTTACGGTATCCACATTAGCCTCACCCGTCCTAGGTTTACCCCCAGGGGCTGAAACAAGTACGGCATAGACCTTTCCTTGCGAACGGATGCAGCCCCTACCCCCCGTAAGAATCAGGATGGTGTAGTCACCCCTATCAGCATGAACTGAGAGACCCTAATCTCAACCTCTGCTAAGGGGAGAATGGAGCAGACAGCACTCCATTCTCTCACCTTGAATAGTTCGGGTTTAGACCAAGACTTCCTCCAGTTTCGGCATTTGACTTTCAGGAACCACCCGCCCGAAGTTCTCAAAGTCTTCAATTTCATTGAAGTTGAGGTAACGGTAGAGGTCTGCCTTAAAGGGATCGATTTTGTTGGAAACGATCGCTAAATACTCTTCTGGAGTAGGAATTTTACCCAGTAGCGCACACACCGCTGCTAACTCGGCAGACCCCAGGTACACCTGAGCGCCTTTGCCCATGCGGTTATTGAAGTTACGGGTGGAGGTGGAGAATACGGTCACTCCATCTTCAACGCGGGCCTGATTCCCCATGCAGAGGGAACAACCAGGCATTTCCGTGCGGGCTCCAGCAGCGGCGAAGATGCCATAGATCCCTTCTTCCCGCAGTTGGTCTTCGTCCATGCGGGTGGGAGGACAAACCCACAGCCGACCTTTGACGGTGCCAGCCCCTTCCAGAATTTTGGCAGCGGCGCGGTAGTGACCGATGTTGGTCATACAGGAGCCAATGAAGACTTCATGCACCACATCCCCCGCACACTCACTCATCAGCTTCACATTGTCGGGGTCATTAGGAGCCGCCACGATCGGCTCTTTGATTTCATCCAAATTGACGACGATCGTATCTACGTACTCTGCATCAGCATCGGCACTCATCAGGTGGGGGTTCGCTAGCCACTCCTCCATTTGGGCAATGCGGCGCAGCAGGGTGCGGGCATCCTGGTAGCCCCGGGCAATCATATTTTTCATTAAGACAATATTAGAACGGAGGTACTCCGCTACGGTGTCCTCACTAAGCTTAATGGTAGACCCAGAACAGGAGCGCTCCGCAGTGGCATCCGTCAGTTCAAAGGCTTGCTCCACCTTGAGATCCGGCAGCCCTTCCATCTCCATAATCCGACCGTTGAAGACATTGATTTTGTTCTCTTTGCCCACGGTCAGTTTACCTTCCTGCATGGCCACCCAGGGAATCGCATTAACAATATCCCGTAGGGTTACGCCGGGCTGAAGTTCGCCCGTGAATTTAACCAAGACGGACTCCGGCATATCCAGGGGCATGGCTCCTAGAGCTGCGGCAAAGGCCACCAGACCAGACCCCGCCGGGAAGGAAATCCCCAAGGGAAAGCGGGTATGGGAATCGCCACCGGTACCCACGGTATCCGGCAGTAACATCCGGTTGAGCCAGGAGTGGATAATGCCATCCCCAGGACGCAGGGCAACCCCCCCACGGGTGGCAAAGAAGTCCGGTAGTTGTTTGTGGGTTTTAACATCTACGGGTTTGGGGTAAGCAGCGGTGTGGCAGAAGGTTTGTAGGGTTAAGTCTGCATTGAAGCCGAGACAGGCCAACTCCTTGAGTTCATCGCGGGTCATGGGGCCAGTGGTGTCCTGGGAGCCTACCGTGGTCATTATCGGTTCGCAGGAGGTACCGGGCCGGACACCGGGAACGCCACAGGCCTTACCCACCATTTTCTGCGCGAGGGTAAAGCCCTTGCCACTGTCACTGGGGGCGGTGGGGCGCTTAAAGACATCAGAGGGGGAAAGCCCCAAGGCTTGACGGGTTTTGTCCGTCAGGGCACGACCAATGAGCAGCGGAATACGGCCCCCCGCCCGCACTTCATCCAGGATCGTTTCTGGCTTGAGGCTAAAGGTAGAAACCACTGCTCCGGTTGCATTGGTAATTTCCCCGGTGTAGGGATGAATGGTGATGACATCGCCGGTGTTGAGGGCGGTCACATCACACTCAATAGGTAGTGCGCCGGAATCTTCGCCCGTGTTGAAGAAAATGGGCGCAATTTTCCCGCCGAGGATATAGCCACCGCAGCGCTTGTTGGGCACACAGGCAATATCTGCGCCAATGTGCCAAATCACGGAATTCATGGCGGACTTCCGGGAAGAACCCGTTCCCACCACATCCCCCACATAAGCCAGAGGATGGCCTTTTTCCTTGAGGGAGACGATCGTCTCCAGGGGGTTCTCCATACGAGACTCCAGCATGACCAGAGCATGGAGGGGAATGTCGGGGCGAGTGGTAGCGTGGGGGGCCGGGGACAGGTCATCCGTATTAGTTTCACCGGGAACCTTGTAAACCGTCACCGTAATCGCTTCCGGCACCTCCGGCTTGCTGGTGAACCATTCCGCCGCCGCCCAAGACTCGATCACCTCTTTGGCGTAGGCATTAGTCGAAGAGAGTTCCCACACCTCATTAAAGGCATCGTAAACCAACAGCGTTTTCTTGAGCCCATTCGCCGCCGCCTGGGCAACGGTCTCGTCAGTGGACTGGAGTAGCTCAACAAGCGATTGCACATTATAGCCCCCCAGCATCGTGCCCAGTAGTTCCGTCGCAAAGAGGGGAGAGACGAGGGGACTAGTGGCTTCACCCTTGGCAAGACTGGTGAGAAAAGCAGCCTTCACATAGGCCGCCTCATCCACCCCAGGGGGAACCCGATCCCGGAGTAAATGGATCAGAAAATCGTCCTCGCCAGCCGGGGGCTGTTTCAGCAATTCACACAGGTCAGAAACCTGAGGCGCACTCAGGGGAAGGGGCGGAATCCCCAATGCTTCCCGCTCAGCCGCAGCCTGACGATAGGTGGTTAGAAAAGTCATAGGCACTTGGGTGTGATTATCTAGGTTTACTTACTTATTTTGAGGGACGATCGCCCTTTCTGGAAAAGGGAGGAGCCGGATGTCTCCTTCTATTGACAATCTCAGATCACCCCCTGATCGCCCTGATCATGAGACGACAACGGCTTTCCACTGAAAGCGAAAAAATTTAATGGAACAGTGCGGCGCTCCGCGCCGCACTCTTCCGCCTTAAGCTGGTAGCCACGACAACTAACTTGTCCGATGCGCCTGATTCAGCGGGTCGATCGCATTGGGACAGAGATTATCGGTTCCCTAGGGCTTTTTGTACAATAGAACCAAGCAACCAGGAGGATGCAGGATGTCTACACGGATTAAGAAGAAAAATTTCTCTAGTTTTACCTATAGGGAAGCGTTTAAGTATCTGAACATTGAGGAGATTTTGCCTTGGTCGTTCAGGGCAGAGCCGATCGCCCCCAGCGAGTTTTTTGCAGAAAACTTGAAGCAAATCTCTGAAGTATAAGATGAGAGTTCATAACTGATGCCTACACTACAACTCAATTCTAGACTTCGATCCCGACTGGGCATTACTCCAGAACAACTTGCTGAATTTTGTGGGCGGTGGCAAGTGACTGAACTCGCCCTCTTCGGCTCCGTCTTGCGAGATGACTTTTCGGCTAATAGTGATGTGGATATATTAGTTAGCTTTGTTCCGCATCATTCTTGGGGCTTAGAGTTTATTCAAATGCGAGAAGAATTAGCAACCATATTGAAACGCCCAGTTGATTTATTGACTCGTCAAAGTATTATGAATAGTCATAATACTCTCCGTTGTAAATCAATTTTAGAGTCAGCGGAGATTATCTATGCTGCGAAATGAACAATCATTAATGGATATTTCTACTGCCATACAAAAAATCTTGCGATATGCCCAAGGAGTTGAGCGTTATCAGTTTCAAGAAGAAGATGAAAAACAAGCCGCTATCCTATATCAACTCATTATTATCGGAGAAGCAACTAAGCGTCTATCTAATGAATTTCGTGAGCAATATCCTACGATCCCTTGGAAGCAAATGGCTGGTTTAAGAGATGTCGTGATTCATGATTACGATGAACTAGATTTAGATATTCTCTGGAATGTTATCTCTATTAATTTGCCTGATATTTTGCCAGAAATTCAAGTAATTTTAGAGAATCTAAATAGTTAGGATGCCAATAAGAAACATTGGAGTAGCCTCTGAAAATTACATCTGCTTGATTGACCTTGAAATGGCATGAGTTCTCTCTTGTTCCTGTCTCTGAACCGCTAAACCTGACTCTAGCCCGGATATAAGTCTGCGACAAACTCACCGTAGCCGTTGTAGGGCAGGGTGGGGCGCATCGTCCAGGTTAGATTTGGCCCTTCACTAATAAAGCGTTCCTCCGCCTGAGACCAGCGAGGATGGGGAACACTGGGGTCTACGTTGGACTCGAAGGCATATTCCCGAGGCTGTACCGTATTCCAAAAGGTGGCGGGTTGGCTACTGGTAAACTCAATTTTCACGATCGATTTTGCCCCCTTAAAACCATACTTCCAAGGCAAGACGGCCCGCAGGGGCGCACCATGTTGTTTGGGCAGCAGCCGACCATAGATGCCCACGGCAAAAAAGGCGAGTTCGTTGTTCATTTCCTCTAAGGTCAAGGCTTCGGTGTAGGGCCAGGGGTAAAAGCCCGCAAAGAATCCAGGGCCAGGAGTCACTTGAGAATCGTAGAAGGAGGTAAAGCGAACAAATTTTGCCTGGGGCTTTGGATCTACGGCTGCCACCAGTTGGCGCATGGGAAAGCCGAGCCACGGTAGGGCCATTGACCAGGCTTCAACACAACGAAAGCGATAGAGCCGTTCTTCTAGGTCAAACGATCGTTTCAGGTCATCTAAGTCATAGGTTTTGGGATTATTGACTAACCCACCGACTTCTACGGTCCAGGGATCGAGGGGGAGGGCTTGGGCGGCTTGCCAGATTGATTTGGTGCCCCCAAATTCATAAAAATTGTTGTATTGCCCTGCCAATAAGGGATCCGTGAGGGGACGATCGAGTTCCGCAAAGGTCGGATTGGGGCGATAGTTCCGCAGGGGGGGACGATCGATAGAACTTTGTAAGGGATCGGATCGATCGGCTTTGGCTTCGCAACTAACTAAAGTGGGCGTAACGATCGCAGTGCTGAGTCCCAGTAAACCTTTGAGCACCTGGCGACGGGTAAAGTAAGCGCTTTCCGCAGTGGCATGGGACTCCGGCAAAGACCAAGCGGGGGGAATACGAAAATAGGGCATGGGAAGGTGTAGCGAGTTATCTCTATTGCCCTTTTTAGCATAAAGCTTAAGTCATTGCTGAAGATCTGCCCGGTTGCGGAAGGGAGGTATTACCGTAGGGACTGTCGTTCATTCTCTCCGCCCAGCGCCATGACGCAAGCATTTAACTGGAAGAAACTTCAAAATGGGTCAGATATCCGTGGTGTTGCCCTAGAGGGGGTGGTGGATGAACCCGTTAACTTGACCCCCGAAGTTGTACAGCGGTTGGGGCAAGCCTTTGCCTTGTGGTTAATCGATCGTTTGGGCAAGCCGGGTGACCAACTACGGGTCAGTGTGGGGCGAGATAGTCGGTTATCGGGGCCGAGGTTAATGGACGCAGTGATGACGGGTCTGGCTAGCCTGGGCGCGACGGTCTATGACTTTGGTATGGCTTCAACCCCGGCGATGTTTATGAGCACCGTAACCCCTGGCGTGGACTGTGATGCGGGCATTATGTTAACCGCTAGCCATCTGCCCTTTAATCGCAATGGTCTGAAGTTTTTCACGGCTCAGGGGGGCTTAGGCAAAGGGGATATTACGGAGATTTTGACCTTAGCGGAGCAGGGGGAAATTCCCCTAGCGGCAACGGCGGGAGCGATCGAAGCCCAGGATTTTATTGCCATTTATGCCGATCAGTTAGTCCAGCACATCCGCACCCAGGTACAGCACCCCGACCATCCTTTGCAGCCCTTAAAAGGTTTAAAAATTATTGTCGATGCCGGGAATGGAGCGGGAGGCTTTTTTGCCAGTAAAGTTTTAGAGCCCTTGGGGGCAGATACCACCGGGAGCCAGTTTTTGGAGCCGGATGGACGGTTTCCCAACCACGTTCCCAACCCTGAAGATGGGGAAGCCATGGCTTCGATTTGTCAGGCGGTGATCACCCAGCAGGCGGATTTTGGCATCATTTTTGATACGGATGTCGATCGCTCTGCGGCGGTGGATCATCAAGGGCAGGAATTAAACCGGAATCGCTTAATTGCCCTCATTGCCGCGATCGTCCTGCAGGAGCATCCCGGTTCAACGATCGTTACGGATTCGATTACCTCCGATGGGTTAACCAGCTTCATTGAAGACACCTTAGGGGGCAAGCATCACCGTTTTAAGCGCGGCTACAAAAATGTCATTAATGAATCGATTCGGCTCAATGAAAGCGGTGAAGAATCGTGGTTAGCGATCGAAACCTCCGGTCACGGGGCCATGCGGGAAAATTATTTCCTCGATGATGGAGCCTATCTAGTCAGTAAACTCTTAGTGGAATTAGCCAAAGCCCAGCGATCGGGGCAGAGTTTAACGGATTTAATTGCGCCCCTCCAGGAACCCCAGGAAAGCCAAGAAATTCGCCTCAAAATTACAACGCCAGAGTTTCAAGCCTATGGCAATCAGGTCATTGAAGCCCTGAAAACCTTTGTGGAGGAACAAGCAGACTGGACGATCGCTCCCCACAACTACGAAGGAGTCCGGGTGATTTGTGCGGCTCCTGAGGAAAAGGGTTGGTTTCTCCTGCGGCTCTCCCTCCACGATCCGGTTTTGCCTTTAAATATTGAGTCTAATGTGGCGGGTGGGGTCAAAGCAATCAGCGATCGTCTCTTCCCGTTTTTAGAGACTTTTGAAGCTTTACAAAGCTAGGGCACGTCATCCATTCCCGTCATCCATGAAGTCTAGTGCATCGTCAACGCCCTGGTTGTGGGTAGAGGCGTTTCAACCGAACCCGTGCATCTGCCGTAGTAAATTGCCAGTCCACAGATTTTTGTGACTGATTCCGTTTTTGATACCAGGCTG
>JBEAPM010000104.1:0-11592 GCA_041164445.1 Cyanobacteriota bacterium | reverse complement strand
GTTCTGGCACAATCCGGTTGGGCACTTGGGAAGTAGGCAAAGGACGCGATCGGGTCGGGAGGGGCGTAACACGGGGCAATGGTTTATCTATCGATCCAGAGGTTGGAAAAACTTGAGGGGTCGAAAAACCTTGATAAATGGGCCCGGCATAGGCTTCCACCTGGCTGACTTCGCTGACCCGAAAGACGAGATTAAACGATCGCTCTAGACGATTCCAGAGAAACTCCTCCAAAAGCCTGACCTGAAGGGAAGTGGGGGGCGTATCCGTCTCGACGGTGAGATAGATCTGGATAGGGGTTTGGCGGGTATCAATTTCAAACAAAAGAAGTCGCACCTGTTTTCCCACGGTAATGGTTTCCCGCAGCAACAGCGCTTTAATTTCGGTCTTGAGCCGGGCTTCCCGCACCAGCCGGTCAAAACTAATGGCTAGGGGTACCACTAAGATCAGGGTTAAGCCAACGACCAGTCGTAGGATTCCTCTCACTTTGCGTTGTTTAGTGGGGATATATCCCGACAGACTAAACACCACCATGCAGGCCAAGCTAATCCCCAAGAGGTTGGTTAAGTAGAGTAAAAAGGCCCCACTACTGGCCGCCAAATCCCCCTGGGACAGCGTTAGACCCACCACGCACAGAGGCGGCATCAACGCCACCGCGATCGCCGTTCCCGCTAAGGCATCACTGAGTTTGGGCTGCACTTTAGCGTAGCCCGCAATCATCCCCGCGACGATCGCAATACCGAGATCAATGAGGTTGGGGCGGGTGCGGGACAGTACCTCCGAGCCAAATTCCGGTAAATCTACGATCGTGCCCAGCCCCCAGGACAAGGTAATGCCTGCTACCGTACCGCAGATCAGCGAAATGGCACTTTGACGGAACAGCACTAAATCCCCTTCTAAGGCTCCAAAAGCCAAAGAACGCAGGGGGAGCATCAGGGGCGCAATGATCATCGCCCCAATGATGACTGCTGTACTATTGCCAATTAAACCAAAGGAGGCAATCAAACAAGAACTGAAAATTAGAACAAAGAAATTGGGATTGGGGGATCCATCTTCTAATAAGTTCTGTCGCAACTGATTGAGATCTGCTTCCGTGGGCCCGGTGCGGGAAAAGTGTAGGTTTGGCCGGAATTTGAGCCAGCGCATAAATTTTAGGCCGACTGGGAAGTCGTGGTGGTACTCGCCGCTAAGCGCTCCCGATCGAGGCGACGTTTGCGGGCATAAAACTGAATGCCAACGCCCATCAGCAGAACTGAAGCGGCAATCACCCAGACCGTGCCATTAGTGGGTAAACTGCTTTGGAAAACCACTAACATAACCGTAACCAACAGCAATACCGTGGGAATTTCATTCATGACCCGTAATTGTTGACTGCCCCAGCGGCAGGTTCCCGCCTCCAGTTGCTTCAGCAAACGTCCACAGTAAAAGTGGTACCCCAGCAGCAAAAAGACCATGCCAAACTTGACATGCATCCAAGGCTGATGGAGGACATCCGGCTCCACCGTGAGCAAACCGATCGCCATGGCCACTGTGACGATCATGCCGGGAGTCGTGATGATGTTGTATAACCGCTTCTCCATAAGCAGGTATTGTTCTTTGAGGATGCTTTGTGCCGGTTCGGGACGATCGTTTGCTTCAACGTGGTAAATGTAGAGCCGCACCAGATAAAACAATCCGGCAAACCAGACCACAACACCAATGATATGGAATGCCTTGTACCAAAAGTAAGCCATTTGAACTCCTCTAGATCGCAATGAATTTCATCGTTACAGCGGGTTAGCGATCCTGACTAGCGCTGTAACCTGCTTTGACTTCGGGCGCATCATCAACTCAAGCTAAAAGCGTTGCACCACCAGGGTTGCGCCCGTCCCCAGAAAACTGCGAGGGGCTGAAACCCTTCTGTCTCTGAATCTTAGAGTTAATTGATGAGAGCCCTAGGGCTGAGCAGAAAGTCTAACCTTCCAGCCCTACCATTATTGGCTTTCCACTGAAAGCGAGAAAATTTAATGGAAGAGTGCGACGCGAAGCGCCGCACTCTTCCGCCTTAAGTTGATATCCCCATTATTAATGGGAATAAATTCAAGATTTTGGGGATCAGGGTGACTATTAACATAAATTAACTAACCGCAGAGCACCTTGATTCATTATGGGGAGATGCTCCGCACCACAATTCCTATTCTTGTGTGGATACCAGGGAAAATTTTTCGAGGTGCCCATAAATTACCCTTGAAGGCTTTCCAGACCAGCCACCGCCAGGCCCAAGAGCGCCCCAGCGGGAACCAGTTGCCAGGTTGGGATCTTAAAACGGATCAGAGCAATCAAACTTGCCCCCAAAATAGCCCACGCAACTAGGGTTTGCTGCCAATCCACTTGGATTAAACTCGCTTGGGCAATAGGAATGGCCGCCGCAGCGATCGCCCCAAGAACCCCTGGGGTTACCCCTTGTAGAAAAGCCTTAACCCGCAGGTTTTGGCGCAGGCGTAGAAGGAAGGGAGTGGCCAACAAAATGAAGAGAAAGGAAGGCAGAAAAATAGCGATCGTCGCCACCAGAGACCCCAGCACCCCCGCCACTTTATAACCCACAAACGCAGCAGTGAGCACCACCGGGCCAGGGGAAAGTTGGCCCATCGCCACCCCATTAATAAATTCCGTATGGGTTAACCACTGCAACCGCTCCACCACCTCAAACTCCAGCAGCGGAATAATGACTAACCCACCCCCAAAAATAAAACTGCCCACCTTCAGGAAAAAGACCCCCAAGGGCAGGGCAAATTCCCCAAAACGATCGAATCCCCAAAAACTGGATTGGGTCGTCACCGTTGTCCCCAACACCGAACCCAAAAAGGGAATCCCCCATGCAACCCGTAGGGGCGGGGTCTCCCCGCCCAAGGTTTCCCCGCCCAAGGTTTCCCCGCCCCAGATCTTCGTAACCCAAATCTTCGCACCCCAGATCTTCGCACCCAACGTCTCCCCGCCTAATACCTCCCCACCTGAGGTATCCCCACCAGATCCAGGATCCGGTGGCTTGGCAGAGGAGGAGGGGGGAGCCGGAGGAGAGTAGAACCAAACACTGCCTAAAAGACCGCAAATTAAAAATTGGAGCAGAACACTGACACCGGTCAAGGTTGTTGTGAAGAAAACAGCCATAGCGAGACCCCAGCGTTGCCAACTGCTCAGCACCTTTTGTCCTAATTTCCAACAAAACGCCAAGACGATCGCGGTAACCACGGGGGAAATGCCCAGAAAAAGGGCACTAATTTGGGGCAGATCCTGAAACCGAAAGTAGCCCCAGGAGAGAAACAGCACAATCAGATAGGCCGGAGCGATAAAACAAATCCCGGAAACGATCGCTCCCCAGTGTCCAGCCCGTAAGTACCCTAGATATATTCCCATTTGCGTGGACGCAGGGCCAGGCAACATTTCACAGAGGGCCAGTCCTTCCGTAAATTCCGCTTCACTCAGCCAAGCACGACGCACCACTGCCTCTTCGTGCTGTAGGGCGATATGGGCCTGCGGCCCCCCAAAACCGATGAGTCCGAGTTTAAGAAATAAGAGCGCTAAACTTTGCAGACGATGGGTCTTAGACATACCCTAAACATTTAAATTAGGAAGGACGGCTTTCTCCTCAAAGTGAAAAAGCTTAATGGAAGAGTACCGCACTCTTCCGACTTAAGCTGGTCGCCCTGATCACTCAATGTTTTGGGTTATGGGGTTATGGGGAGATTGCCTGTTGATAGCGATCGATAGCGGCAGCGATCGTCTTAACGCTAATGGGCTTCGTCACATAATCATTCATACCCGCCGCCAAACATTTCTCCCGATCCCCGAGAATGGCATGGGCCGTTAAAGCAATGATCCAAGGGTGGGTTTCTGAGGTTGTCAGGTTACGGATTTGCCGTGTGGCATTCAGCCCATCCGTTTCCGGCATACAGATGTCCATTAAAATGAGCTGATAAGGCTGCTTTTGGAATGCCTCTACCGCCTGGGTTCCATTTGCCACAACATCAGCGGTATAGCCTAATCGCTCTAGGATAGCAACGGCAACCATCTGATTCACTTGCACATCTTCAGCAATTAAAATACTGAGACCTTGTTCTGAAGCTGAAGACTCTGAGGCAGTTGAGGATACTGAGGAATCCATTGACTTTTGATTGCCCTAATAAACATAAAACTCATTTTAGCACCGTGCGCAGGCAGCTTCAGAAACTGAGATGACTAACACAATGGGCGTAAAATCGGTGCAGGTCAGTGCTAGGAGGATGTCACGGGCAAGCCGATCTATGGTAGGGTCAAGAGATACGATAATTCCAGGGGATGGCCTTTGGCAGTAGACCAGTCCATCGGGTTCCAGTTGGGAGAAGGACCTAGAGGAGAAGTTCCACCTTGCCGAAGTTCCCTCCAGATTTCCAGATTTTCCTTCCCTTTACCTTTTATTGATTTTATTGATTTTTAGCGATCTTCCCTATCCTTATGGCTCCTCAACTTCGGGTTTACGTGCCACCCCATCCACTCATTCAGCATTGGCTTGGCATTGTCCGCGATCAAGATACTCCCACCCCCTTGTTCCGCACGGCATTACGGGAACTCGGGCGCTGGCTTACCTACGAAGCGATACGGGAGTGGTTGCCCACTCTCGATCGTCAAGTCCGGACTCCCTTGGCGGACTGTCCCGCTACGTTTATTGACCCACAGCAACCGATGGTGGTGGTGCCCATCCTGCGGGCTGGGCTAGGCTTGTTGGAGGGGGCGCAGGATCTTCTGCCCTTGGCAACCACTTACCATTTGGGCGTTGTGCGCAATGAGGAAACCCTTGAAGCCAGTTGCTATCTGAATAAATTTCCTGCGCAATTTGCCCCCCAAACCCGTGTTCTTTTACTGGATCCGATGCTGGCGACCGGAGGGTCAATCCTCTTAGCGTTAGAAGAATTAGTCAAGCGTGGCATTGATCCTGCCTTCGTGCGCATTATTGGGGTGGTGGCCGCTCCCCCCGCCTTACAAAAGTTAGGCTCCCTTTATCCTGCTGTTGTAGTGTATACCGCTATTATTGATGAGGGGTTAAATGCTCAAGGATATATTGTGCCAGGTTTAGGAGATGCTGGGGATCGAGCATTTGGCACAGTTACCTAGGGTACAATCACCTCTGTTTTGTTGGGCTTTCCACTGAAAGCGCAAAAATTTAATGGAAGTGCGGCGCTCCGCGCCACACTCTTCCGCCTTAAGTTGGTAGCCTTTTCTTTAAGTTAAATTAATAGCCTGCATTTTGAATCAGTTATGAGCCAAAAGGATAATTTTGGAAACGGTTTTTTGTTAGGCGCGATCGTCGGGGGGACGGTGGGCGGCTTGATTGGCGCGATCGTTGCCTCTCGCAATAACACCGAACTCCCCCTAGAGGATGAGATCCAATCTCCTGAGGAAGACGAAGAGCCCTCAAACAGCGATCGTCGCAGTCTCTCCCGTCGTCGTCTCAATGAAATTCGGATGGACAATGCCCGCCGTAGCCTGGAGGGCAAAATTGCCCAACTCAATGATGCGATTGATGATGTACGCCAGCGCTTTGAGGATTCCAATCCCTAAAGGGTTCCAGACCAAGGGTTGAGTCTTTCCTCAATGCCCAGACCACACCCCCTCGGGTACCCAAATTCCTCCTAAGGAGTCCACGGTTTTCCGTTCCATCCGGTACAACCAGGCCCAGCCCAGAGGGGTCTGATCCAGATGGTAGATCTGTCGCCATTCCCGCTGATACCGATTGTCCGGGGCGGGGCCTCCTGGCGTGAAGTCTTCCAGGTCATCTAAACCCACTAAAACCTCGGGACTGTGAAAATGGAGCACGGTGCCTTGTACCCAGCCAGGCTCGTCCGTTAAACCGGGATAGCCTAAGGCTAAATGGTATAACCGCCCTGGGACGATCGCGGGTTCATGGTCAATCAGCCAATCGCCACAATAGCGATCGTGGTACCTTTCCCCTGGTTTGAGGGTGCCATAGACAAAGACTGAACACTGTACGGTCATTGCTTTACCTTTCCTGTCAACACGGTCAACACGTTATGGACTCGATTTCTCTGGTCATCGATCGTGCCCGATCTACCCTCTCGGATCTTTACGAAGAGATCGATCGTTGCACTCAGACAACCCTACGTAAAGTATTACAAGCCTTTCGAGATCATCGTGTTGGGGTTCACCATTTTGCCAGTATGACGGGCTATGGTCATGGCGATCTCGGGCGAGAGGTATTGGATCAAGTCTTTGCTCAGGTGCTAGGGGCCGAGGCCGCAGCGGTACGGTTGCAGTTTGTTTCCGGAACCCATGCGATCGCGTCCTGTTTATATGGAGTGTTACGGCCAGGGGATGAGTTACTGGCGGTGGCAGGTGCCCCCTACGATACCCTAGAGGAAGTGATTGGGCTGCGGGCTGCGGGGCAGGGTTCCTTACAGGAGTTGGGGATTGGCTATCGAGAACTGAGTTTAACTGCAGCGGGAACGATCGACTGGGAAGCCTTAGAAACGGCCCTGCGCTCTCACACCCGCCTGGTACTCATTCAGCGATCCTGTGGATATTCCTGGCGCTCTAGCTTATCCCTGGAAGACATTGAGGCCATTGTTCAAGCGGTCAAACGCCAAAATCCCAACACAATTTGCTTTGTAGACAATTGCTACGGCGAATTTGTCAGCGATCGAGAACCCACCGCCGTGGGGGCCGATCTCATGGCCGGTTCTCTGATTAAAAACCCAGGCGGAACGATCGCCCCGGCTGGGGGCTATGTGGCAGGTCGTCGTGATCTAGTCGAGCAAGCCCTCTGTCGCCTCACGGCCCCAGGCATTGGCAGTGCCGGAGGAGCTACCTTTGATCAAAATCGCTTACTCTTTCAGGGACTTTTTTTGGCCCCACAAATGGTGGGAGAAACCTTGAAGGGCAACCATCTGGTTGCCCAAGTCATGGCAGATTTAGGGTATCCCGTGAATCCGACCCCCCGATCGCCTCGCCGAGATACGATTCAAGCCATCCAATTAGGATCCCCCGACAAAATCAAAGCGTTCTGCCGGGCCATTCAGGCTTACTCGCCGATCGGCTCTTATTTGGATCCGGTTCCCGCCGCGATGCCCGGTTACGAGAGTGAACTGGTGATGGCTGGGGGAACCTTCATTGATGGCAGTACCTCAGAGTTTTCCGCTGACGGGCCCCTGCGGGAACCCTACATCGTCTTTTGTCAGGGAGGAACCCACTGGACTCATGTGGCGATCGCTCTCGAAGCAGCGGTCGCTGCCCTACAAAAAACAGCTTCAGACCCAGGTTAAGGAGACTGCGAACAGAGATACCGCACCAAGGCCTGTAAACCTAGCCAGTAACTATCTGCCCCAAAGCCACTAATTTGACCCACACAAACCGGCGCTAAGTAAGAGTGATGCCGAAAGGACTCTCGCTTATACAGGTTGCTTAAATGCACTTCCACCGCAGGCAAACCTACTCCAGTGATCGCATCCCGGAGGGCCACGCTCGTATGGGTATAGGCTCCACCATTAATTAAAATGCCATGACAATCTTCCAGGGCTTGCTGGATAGCATCCACCAAGAGCCCCTCATGATTAGATTGCAGGATGCGTAAGGTCACTCCAAGGGCTTCACCGGTTTCGATCAAACCACGATTTATTTGCGCTAGTGTAGTTGAACCATAAATTTGCGGCTCTCGCTGACCCAACAAATTTAAATTTGGCCCGTGTAACACCAGGATTTGGTAAGGAGTGGTCACGACCATGGTGTGGAAATATTCTGAAAAATTATCGTGATCTATCTTTCACCGGAATAGGTATCGGTTCAAACTCGGGTTGAGGCTCAGAGCCTAACAAGGCTTCAATGAGACGGCGAAAGATCTCACGCAACTTGTCTAAGACTTTTTCTAGGTCACCCATAGGTGGATACCCCATATACCGTTTTGTTTCTCCCATTCTACTCAACTGTTCCAGAAAAGGCTAGGGAATATCCACCGACTGGTTCGTTTGTAAAGCATTAATTCTTTACCATCGTCACTCCATTCAACCTGATCAAAAATGTGATAGAGGATGTACAAACCTCGGCCACAATCTCGCTCATGGTCTTCCAGTGAGGATGGTTCTTTGCCGTTGTAACAATAGGCGTTACGATCGGCCCCCTCTCGATCGGGCCGAAATCCCTGACCCTGATCGGAAATAATCCAGCAATACCCTCTAAAGATGGGGCGAAAGCGAATATAAATGGATTTACTGGGATCTAAGTTATTGCCATGTTTGGCCGCATTAACGAGGGCTTCTTGTAGCCCTAAGCGAACTTCAGAATGACAGCTCTCAGGAATCTGAGACAGCAATACATCTAAAATAGGATGCAAATGCAGAGTGGATGGAAAACTAACGGTCATCCATCGCGGAGTTCGGGAAGAGGGAGAGCGGGCAATCACACCAGTAGGCACGTTAGGGACTGAGGACATTTTCTATGCATAGCCTTAATCTCTATTTTAGCCGATCGAGTTCCCAGGGTGGCCCTCTCCGGGGAATCCTGGGGAGGCTCTTGCCCTTAAGAGCTTAGGAGGCTAAGGTACGCCAATTGCTAGGGGCTGGCATCAGTTGGCAATGAAAGGCCTACGCCGTACTTGTTCCAATCCCTAGCATGGGGCGGCGCAGAGCACCGCACTCCTCCATTCAAT
Source organism: Cyanobacteriota bacterium (assembly GCA_041164445.1). GTDB lineage: Bacteria > Cyanobacteriota > Cyanobacteriia > Prochlorotrichales > Prochlorotrichaceae > JBEAPM01. The sequence goes on along the minus strand of JBEAPM010000104.1, from coordinate 2,923 downwards.
TTTTTCACTTTCCGTGGAAAGCCCGTAGGAGATCTGCTCTTAAATAGATGACACGCCCTAGTCAGCCTAGCTGGAATGGGTCTGAAGTCTGAAATCGATCGACCTGATTACGGTAATCAGCATTTTGATATGCTGCAAAACGGAGGAAGAATGTTAGGATTGCTCAGACTCTTCGGTTACCGTTCATTTAGTTTAGGTTAGAACCATTTAGGGAAGTGGATTGTGCAGATTCCGCTCGACTATTATCGAATTTTAGGCTTGCCCACTCAATCGACTCCAGAGCAGCTTCAACAAGCTCATCGGGATCGAGTATTGCAGTTGCCTCGGCGGGAGTATTCAGAGATTGCCATTGCCTCCCGGCGAGAACTCTTGGATGAAGCTTATACAACCCTTGCGGATCCGGCATTGCGGGATGTGTATCATCGAAATACGACCCGATCACAGTCTGCGCCCCGTGGGGGTGAGGATCCGCCTCAGCCTCCTATCCCCACAGGGATTGGCTTATTGGATGTGCCCGAGCATCAAGTGATTGGGGCCTTGTTGCTGCTTCAGGAATTAGGGGAGTATGAGTTGGTGCTTCAGGTTGGGATTCCCCTCTTACCGAAGAAAAATTTTCATCCTGAGCGCAGCGGTGAGTCTGAAATTGTCCATGCTGATACGGCGTTAACCTTGGCTTTGGCTTATTTGGAGTTGGGGCGAGAGTATTGGCAGCAGGGACATTATGAAAGTGCGGCAGAATCTTTGGAAGCAGGACAAGCGCTACTGCTCAAGGAAGGGCTGTTTGCGGGGGTTCGAGGAGAAATCAAAACGGATTTATATAAGCTACGCCCCTATCGGGTTTTGGAACTCTTGGCCTTGCCCCTAGAGCATTTGAGCGATCGTCGTAAAGGATTGCAGATCCTGCGGGATATGCTGCAGGAGCGGGGGGGCATTGATGGCACGGGGGATGATCTGTCGGGATTAACGATCGATGATTTTCTGCGCTTTATTCAGCAATTGCGAGATTATCTCACGGCGGAAGAGCAACAGATTTTATTTGAGACGGAAGCCCGCCGTCCTTCTGCAGTGGCAACCTACTTAGGGGTCTATGCCCTACTTGCAAGGGGATTTGCCACCTATCAGCCGGAATTAATTCGCCGTACTAAGCCCCTGTTAGTCCGCTTAGCCAAGCGTCAGGATGTCCATTTAGAGCAGTCCATTAGTGCCCTTTTGCTCGGACAAACGGAACAGGCGAGTCGGGCCCTGGAAATGAGCCGGGAATACGAAGCGATCGTCTTTATTCGGGAACATTCCCAAGGCTCCTCGGACTTATTGCCCGGTTTGTGTTTATATACCGAGCAATGGTTACGTCAGGATGTTTTTCCCCATTTCCGAGATTTGGTTAATTGTAAAGTAACCCTCAAAGATTATTTTTCTAATGCTCAAGTTCAACAATACCTGGAAGCCTTGCCTCAGGAGACTACTGAGCAGGGGGAAGCCTGGGAAGTGACGGGCGTTAGTTCATTACAGAGCAACGCTGAGCGAACCTTTACCCCTCCCCCGCTGCGCAGCACTGTGGGAGAAGCCCCGGTTTCGCCTCGGCGTTTACCCCCTCGAGAATTGCGGAGTTCCCCTCCCTCTGCCGCGTTGTTACCTGCGGAAGGCAGTCGAGCCCTCCCCTCGGGTCGGCACAGTGAGATACCCCCTGAAAACCATCGTTCCCGACGGCGTTCTAGTCTCGCTCGGGACGATCGTCGCTCGCCTAAAATAGGATTTAAACTAGGCCCGCTGCTGTTGGTGGGGATGACGGGGCTCTTATTCCTGGCCAGTTTAATTTTTGTTGGAGTCAATTTAGCCAAGTGGTTCAGTCAGCCTTCCACTCCGGATCTTGCTCAAGCCCCCCCAGGCAACGGTTTCAAGGTGCGTTTGGATCAACCCATTCTCAACTTATCCCCTTCTCCTCCCGCAAACTCCTCCGTCTCCCTAGCGGCAACCTTAACAGAGGCCAGTGCCCGTAGCCTCATTGAAGCGTGGCTGGCGGCAAAGTCGGAAGCGATGGGAGAAGGGCATGACTTAGCGCCATTGGTCAATGTGTTAACCGGAGAGGCACTGTTGGGTCGTCAACAGGAGGCAGAAATTGCCCAACGAGAAGGATATTATGTCGAATATGAACACCGTGTGGAGTCCATAGAATCTCTGGAAATTGACGGGAGCGAGCCAGCGGCAGACACCACCACCAGCTTTACGCAACCCCCTGATGATCCGCTCACCGCCAGTAATCCCCTCAGTGCCAGCAACCCCCTGAACCCAACTTCCGCTTCTAGTCCTTCCCCCACTCAAGCGATCGTGATTGCTGTTATCAATGAGGCTGCGACGTTTTATCAAAATGGAGAACTGGATCAAATCTCTTCTTACAATGCACCAGGGTTGCGCATTCGGTATGATCTAGAGCAGGTGAATGGCGAATGGCGGATTGCAGAAATCACGAGTTTGCCGTGAAATGCCATCTCCCGCAACGGCTAACGGTGACGCTGCATTAAACCCTTCCCCCCCTTAAAACGATGAAAAAACGGGTTACCCTAACGATTCCTCGCCGTACCGCTCAAACCCCTTTAACCTACCGATTGGCCAGGGACTTTAATGTGGCCTCTAATATTATTCGGGCTCAAGTCGCCCCTAACAAAACGGGAACCTTAGTGGTTGAACTTTCCGGAGATATCGATCAATTAGATGAAGCGATCGAGTGGATGCGATCGTTAGAGATTCAGGTCTCTTCTGCCCAACAAGAAATTGTAGTTGACGAAACCCTTTGTGTGCATTGTGGCTTGTGTACAGGGGTTTGCCCCACTCAGGCCCTATCTTTAGATCCCAAAAGCTTTCAACTGACGTTTACCCGTTCTCGCTGTATTGTTTGTGAGCAGTGTATTCCGGTCTGCCCAGTGCG
>JBEAPM010000103.1:0-4934 GCA_041164445.1 Cyanobacteriota bacterium | reverse complement strand
TAGATTTGTTGATTAATGCTGGTATCCATTTTCAAGACCGGGACGGCTCCGGTACGGGCAGCCTTGCGTTGTTCTTCCGTACTTTGCAGATCTTCAATGCTAACGGTGTCCGGGGCAACGATCGTTTCCGGGGCAATGCGTCCCACGTCTAAAGCGGGTTGGTCATAAAAGCGCTGCCCCATCAAAGCGGTTACTGAGGTTACCGCGACCACTAAAATCAGAGGAGAAGCCGAGGGTGTTCGTTTCTGAGGATGGGCCGTGGGCAATAATGCTTGCTGTATTTGGTGGGAAAGCTGCTCAATGATCTGGGGAATCCGTAAAGACATTGGTTTGAAGACCTGCGTAAGAATAGGGAGATGCCGTTACGGGTAGCGGGCGCACCGGGCCAGTCCTCCCCATAAGGTTACGGTGAATTACGTCTCACTCCTAAAATGTTTAGTCCCTATTATAAAACGTTTGCCTATTCCCTCGAAGATCGGGGTAAACCATAAACCACCGCATTATGGCCTTGGAGCATTAAAACCTCGGTTTCCCCTTGAATTTTTTGGGGGGCTAAAACCTGATCCTGCTCCTGAAAACTCCACTGGGGCTCTGCTGAGTCAAAGATCTTCTTCCAGGAACCTGGAGGCAGCGGGGAATGCCAAGTCTGGGGCTGAGGATCAAAGTTCAGGGCAATCAAACTCCTCTGGTGGGGAGACTGGTACTGTAGCATCAGCATTTGCTCCGGTTCCTGCAGATCGACCTGGAGGTCTGGACGGGCTTGGGGGCGTAGGGTTAAGCGAAGTTGCAGGAGATGGCGATAGAAATTCCACAGCAATGACGGCTGGGAGTGCTCAGGAGGCTCTGTTCCAGAGTGAAATTGGAGATCCCACTCTAATTGAGATTTGAGAAAGGTCTCTCGATCGCCCACAAAGGGCGGGTCACCTTTGAGGTGTAGGGCGGCAAATTCTTGTTTCCGTCCCCGGTGTACGGCTTTGACCAAGGTTGGGTCGCTGTGATCCACAAAATACAGGAAGGGATGGGGATCACCGTATTCTTCCCCCATAAACAACAGGGGGACGTAGGGAGAGAGCAGTAGGGTCGCTACCGCTAATTTTTGGGTTTCAAAGCGAATGAGGTGATGCAGGCGTTCACCGTTAATCCGATTGCCAACTTGATCATGGTTTTGCAGACAGACCACAAATTGCTCTAAGGGACGATCGTGGGCGGAATTACCGCGATGACATTGGCGAAAGGCAGAAAATTGTCCGGTATAGGTAAATCCATCCCTTAAGCACTGGGCAAGGGCTTCGATCTGGCCAAAGTCTTGAAAATAGCCGTGGGTTTCCCCCGTCAACACCCCATGAAGAGCATGATGAAAATCGTCACTCCATTGGGCATCTAGACCTGTTCCCCCTTGGGCTTGAGGTCGAAGGATACGGGCATCATTATTATCGGTTTCAGCGATGAGATAAATAGATCTGCCTTGATGCTGGGCCCAGTGCTTGACGGTGGCGGATAGCTCTTCAAGAATGGGATGGGCACTGCAATCATAGATAGTCTGAATCGCATCTAGACGCAAAGCATCGATATGATAGTCCCGCAGCCAATGCAGGGCATTTTGAATGACAAAGTTCCGCACCCCGCCACTAAAACGATCGTCATAATTCATGGCCTTGCCCCAGGGGGTGTGATATTTATCCGTAAAGTAGGGGGCAAATTGGGTCGTATAGTTGCCTTCGGGGCCGAGGTGGTTGTACACCACATCTAAAATCACCGCTAAACCTTGTTGGTGACAGGCATTAACCAGGCGTTTCAGACCCTCGGAGCCCCCATAGGAATTTTGCACCGCATAGGGATAAACACCGTCATACCCCCAGTTGCAATGACCGGGAAACTGGGCCACGGGCATAATTTCCAGGGCTCGAATGCCCAGTTCCACTAAACGGGGGAGGCGAGGAATAATGGCATCAAAGGTTCCTTCTGGGGTAAAAGTGCCTACATGGATCTCGTAAATCACGTAATCCCTGAGGGGCGGATTTTGCCAGCCTTCGTCTGTCCAGGGGAAGGCCTGGTGATCCACGATCGCAGATAAGTGGTGTACGCCCTCCGGTTGAAAATGGGAGGCCGGATCGGGATAGATTTTTTCGTCGTTGAGCAAATAGCCATAACGGGTTCCGACGGGAACCTGGGTGGCCACGCCATGCCAATAGCCTTGAGAATCTCGCTGAAGTGAGACTAAGTGTGCCTCTGGGTCTGCCAAAAGCTTGACCGCCACCGTTGAACAATGGGGAGCCCACACCGTAAATTCACAGCGATCGTCTCCCAGATAAGTTGCTCCAACACGCATCGTCTCTTTTCAATCCTTTTAAGTCTTGCTTGGGTTAACCCGGTGCTGAACGCTTGCAATGCAAAATCAACCCGGTTGCCCAATCTCACCTCGGGGGAGAGGGAGAATGGCACGGGCAAGGAGTTTGCGATTCCTGGTTTTGGGTCAATTCTCCAAGCCTTGACCGGAGTTCCCCCAGAAACCGGGACTCTGACCGCTAGGGCACATCATGAATTGAATCTGAAAGCGTTGCACCACCGGGGTTGTCACACCCATCCCAAAACCGCTAGGGGCGCAAACCCGTTCCTATTCACCGCTGATCGCCAATTCAGCCCTAAGGGGGAGCTTAAGACCGGAAGATGCTTTGGGACTGTCCCAGTTGGCTCAAAAAGCGTTGTTGAACCAGTTCTTGGAAAAACTTCCAATCTTCAGTCCAAGCTTGGATGCGCTGGTGAGCCATTTGTACCGCCTGGGCTGGATTGTCTGCGGGTAGGGTATAGGCAAAATTGCTGTTGAAGAGAATGGCCGGAATAGTCGGTTTTTCATTCTGAGCAATGCGGGCTTCAACGATCGAGAGGTTCAGGAAACAGCGATCGAGGGCATAGGAAAACTCGACCTTGGCTTGCATCGGTTTGGTGCCCACTTCTCGCCACGGGCCCGGTGCAATCAGTTGATTCACAATAAACTGACGGGCAACATCTTCCGTTCCCCCAGGAAAGCCTATCAACACTTTCGGACTAATTCCCACCGTCCGATAGCCCGCATTTTCCATTTTGCTCATATACTGCTGAGCAATACCAGGAATTTGTACATCCTGCCCGGGGCGGATTCCTTCCGAGAGGGTCAGGACATTGCCCTGAGCTAAAAAATTTACGCCATTCTTAAAACTGAGTTGGGCCACTTGGGGGGTTACCACCGGATTCCGAGCTAATTCCCAGTCCGCAGGAATAATGCCCGCAACTGTCAAGGAGTCGGGATTCAGGAGGGTTGGTTTAAAATTCTGGGCTCCTAAAACGATCGCAAGTTCTTGAATTTGCAAGTTTTGATCTTGTACCGGAGTTTCAATGGTTGCAGATTGAGTCATAGAGATAGTGCTCAGTGGGGTTAAATGTTCCGGGGCAAGGGATGGTTCAACCAGAGCGATAAACTGCTGTTCGACAGCAAGCAACAGGTACAATAGTTTACCCCTGCCCGCTAAGCAGTCTATCGGATTAACGAATCTTTGCCCAGACTCTTGACACCCCTCGAGATTGGCCAGGGCAAACGGTATTCCCCCCTTCCCGTCAGTAAATTTTTATCCCTTTAGGGCCAAGGCTTCCAGATTCGTTATGATTCTTGCCGTACTAGAAGTTATCCCCGCAGCATTGAGGCATGGAGTTATGGTGTGCCCCCGGTTTGTTCTGGCTATAGCGATCGTCTGTGTCACCCTGCCAAGCTCATGGTCGATCGCGGAGGCGGTGGATCTCGGTCAGTTAGAAAAGGACGCTTTCCTCGGTGAACGCAATGCATTGGAATCCGAGAGCATCTTAGATTTTGATTCGCCTCCGCGATCGTCAGATTGGCTAAAACGATCTCACCTACTTTTACAGCCCCCTCCTGATCACACCGCATTTGCCCTGAGGCTAGAACCGCTAAAGCCCAGTAAAACCGCTGAATTGGCTCAAGGTATTGATTTAGAAACCTATCAGCAGTTATTTATCCCTCAACATCGTCATCAACCGGGGCGACAACCCTTTGAACCCACTCAAGTTCCCTTACAGCAACCTTCGTCTCAGGAGCCCGGGGTTTCCTTATCAACCCCTTCCGGATATGGCTTAGCATGGCGATCGCTGGGGATCGGTGTTGGCATCCAATCTCGGACACGATACTCCCATAGGGCGGATGGAACTTTAGGCGTTGGTCTAGGGTTTGGCAATCCCACTCAAGCCGTTGGCTTACAAGTAGGGCTAGGACTTGTCGATGTAACCGATCCTTTTGCGGATGGGACGATTAGCCTCAAGTTACATCGACAGCTACCGGAGGATATTGCCATTGCGATCGGCGGTAATGGCGTTTTAACCTGGGGAAGTCCTGACGGAGGCACCTCCTTTTATGGTGTAGTGACTAAGCGATTTACCCTGAAGGAATCGAGCCAAGCTCCCTTTAGCCAGATCACAACCTCTTTGGGGGTTGGCAGTGGTCAATTCCGATCGGAATCCGCCGTTAATCAAAACCAGGAGGGGGTAGGCGTTTTTGGCAGTGTTGCAGTGCGCTTGGCAGAGCCGGTGAGTGGCATTGTGGAGTGGACGGGGCAGGATCTGAATTTAGGGGTATCTCTTATTCCTTTTCGGAAGATTCCGCTGGTGATTACCCCCTCGGTCAATGACATTACCGGGAGTGCGGGAGATGGTGCCCGCTTTGTGGTCGGCATAGGGTACGGCCTTAACTTTTAAGGCGACCAACCTCAGGCGGAAGAGCGCACTCTTCCATTCAATTTTTTCGCTTTCAGTATTAACGCTGAAATTGTTCGGGAGTATTCAATCCATGAAACGGATCACTCAAGGCTTAAGATCGGCACTCCTTGGTCGGCTGGGCTTGGCGCTGTTCCTCCTGCTGGGCAGTTGGGGACAACCTACTGCTGTGTGGG
>JBEAPM010000102.1:0-7177 GCA_041164445.1 Cyanobacteriota bacterium | reverse complement strand
AACCTATGTGCTGCACTCTCCCGTTTGGCTTTGTAATGCCAGAGGGGGAAGCGGTGCGCCCCCCTCTGCCGCCTTAAGTTTTAAGTTGGTAGCCTCTCGTTTTAATTTAAAGGGCAGGAATAATCCAGGCGGCAATGATACTCAGCAAAAGTGTGATTTCTAGGGCCATCAGGCTGGTGAAGGGTTGAAACCAATTTCGCCAAGCCCCTTGTCGTACTGCTGCCCACCATTGCCCACAGGAGGATGGCCAGAGGGTGGGGCTATCTTTGGCACGAAACTGCCAGGTCAGCATAGAAAGCAGTAGCGGTGCGCCACCGACTTTCGCATTCAACAATAGGTGGAGGGCGATCGCTGCTACCATTACGATCCAGGAAATGAGGTGAGCATAGTACCAGGCATGGGTTAACTCTCCCTTCGGTAGCCAGGTTTCATCCATCATTTTGCCGCTGAATAGGGCAAAGGCTAACGCCAACAGTGCTACGGTATTTCCCACGCGATTTAAGGTATACCACCAGATGGGTGTACCAAATTGGGTCAACTTAGACCATGAGTCGGCTTGTAAGAGTCGTCGTTGCCCGCGATGGCAGGCATAAATGACCAAACCAGGAAAAACCAGCAAAGTCCAGAGGGCAAAGGTTCCGTGAATGCCCTCAATGGCTGGATAGGTTGGGAGTGGAATACGTCCCCAGCGCCCATCGTAGGTATCGTAGGTCCAATAGGCCGTCAAAAGAGCAGCAAACAGACACAGCCCCGTTAATCCATGTAAAACCCGAAGGAGAAAGGGCTGATAGGGACGGGATGGAGTGATCTTTTTTGTCATCTTGGTGGTGGATTTCAGACAACGGAAGTTCAACCGAAGCTAAAACGGTTTTGGCAGGATTATTCCTCAACGGTTTCTGGCTCGGGGGTTTCACAGACGATCGTGCGAATGACGTTATTAATATCTTCGGTGCCTTCAATGCCTAGTAAGTCCTGATAGTCCCGAATATCGTCTCGAATCCGGGTGACCGTTGCCGTGAGCTTGGCACGATCGTCTGCTTCCGCTTCAGGGTGATAGTACTCTAGGGATTCATTGACGGAGAATTCACCATCCTTGAGGGCTGCTTCAAGGGCTTTTTGCAAATCAGCGATCGTTTCTGGATCATCATTGCCATCTAGGGTCAGAGCCAAATGGCGCAGGAAAATTTCACCGAAGTAACTGTCTAAGAAGAGATTGGCTAATTCGGGATCGATGGGAATGGCTTCGGAAAAAACTTCACTCACCTCTCGTTCACCGGATGCGGTAAAGGTGAACAGTAAATCAAACAGCTCCCGGGCTTGTACATTGCCCTCACCGACGGAAATGTCATCGATTCCCGATTCGGTACAGAATAAGTCTCTGACTCCGGCATTAAAATCGCCGGTTTGATCAATGCCGAGGAGATCTTGCATCTCTTTGATTTCTTTTTGAACTCGACCTTGCAATTTACCAACCCGGCTGACATCTAACAATAATTCTTCTGGTTCGTAGTTTTGCAAAACCTCGATTACCGAAGATTCATTGTCTGCGGCGGCGGCGATCATGGCGGATTGTAGGGCTTTCCACGCTTCGGGATCTACCGGATCAGGTTGCATCACGCGAATTAATTCTTGTACTAAGACTTCACCGATGGCACTGGTGAGAAAACGATCGACTAAGACACCATCCACCTCAGAAACGTTACCGAGAAAGTTTTGCAGATCGGCTTCTTTGAGGTCACTGCTGCCCACAATGAGATCTAACAAAAACTGCATGTTACTAGATTTACGGCCTTCCAGTGCAAAGTCTTCTAATTCTTGAAGGGGTAGGGGATCTTCGAGCAAAAACGTCGGCCGCAAGGTAATACGATCGAGGGACATCCCAGGGGCAGCGGCTAGCCCCAGTAGGCCGAGACTGTAGAAGCTGATGACCGAAAGTCGTTGAGCCAGATGGCGGAAGCGTGACCACACTAAGCGCATATTAATGATGTTGGGGGGTAAGTACAGAAGATGCTGCCTATCATTTTAAGGTAGGGCATGGCATCAGTTCATTCTAAAAGCCTTGAAGAATCAGCGTTCACACGATCGTTCCCAAGATATTTATTCAAGACGAAATGGCTTTGCTATAGTTCCCTTGCTGTTCAGGTGATCAAGCCCCAATGAGGGGAGTGCGCTTCAACTTTTCCACGCGACTTGATAGAGTTGGAATAACGTTCCTGGCTTTTTCTTCGTAATTTTACAGCCGACAGATTGAATCATGGCTTCCCAACGATCGAGGGGTTCCAGAAACACTTCGGCCCCCAGGTAGGTTTCTAAAATGGCCCAGTTTTCTGATAATTCTATTTCGGGATCGAGTACATCAAAGACGAAGGAACCCTGGAGTTTGAGGACTTTTTTGACTTGGGATAAAACGGTTGCCCAATAGTCTAAGGGGTAATAACAACTAAATCCGGTGGCAAACACACGATCGAAGAAGTGAGGTTCGTAGTCTAAGTCGTGGGCGGGTTTGAGGCGAACCCCCTTAAACAATTTTGAGTTTAATTGTGGAGCCCTCGACGTTAGGGCATCCCGTGCGACGGAACTAATGTCCTGTCCGTAAAAAAACGCATCCCATTCTCGCCAAGGATACACCAAAAAACTAATGCCACAGCCCAGATCGAGACAACGCTCTCGCTTTTTGGGGGTACCCAGTTCCCAAAAGGGGGAGGCAATTTTGCCCTGGAGTTTTCCCGATCGCCAGTCTTGAAAGATAGGCATGGCTTCAACTTCAGCGGGGAGGGGCATCCCTTTACCTTGATACTCCTGGTTATAGCGTTGAGCCACCGCTGATAATTGAGAGGGGAGTTGATCCGTAGTTTGGGACATGATGACCAGTAGGGGAGACGGATGAAACGACTGCCGTATAAACACTTCAGCGCTAAATGATGACAGCCCCTAGTGTAGGACAAATTTACAAGCAATGCGCAACGGCAACGCCTGAAAAATACGGTGATTCCACTGATCAAGATCACGATTGTCACTTCGTGTTATCACGGAATTTTGGCGAAGGTCTACTTAAAATAAATACTATTAACATCTACGTTAGGGCACCTCGAAAAGTTCAAAAATTTTCCTTGGTACCTATCCAGAAGAGAAGTTGTGGTGGGTGGCTTCGCCACAAGCAGCAGCCAAAATCTCAGGGATTCCATTTTTAATGAGTGTTAATCAGCGCGAGAAATGATTATGGTTTATCCAATGAGCTGTTCTTTAGAACAACCAGAGATCCAGCTTGCTGACTTATCTTATTTGAATATGACTGCCGTTGCAGTGATTAAAGCGATCGATCTTGAAGCCTGGGGAATTCCTTGTACCAGCAGCGATCGTATTTGTATCAATCAGGTCTTGCTGCGTCGTGGCCAGTCTTTTTCACTTCGTTGTCGCCAAGTGGCTATTGATCTGGCCCGTAATTACGTGAATCAGGGCTTGAATTGTTTAGTGATTGAAAGCCCCTTTCATCTCACCCTTTGGTATAGCGATGGATCGTGACTTTCTGCGTGGGTACTACGGCAAAATTTGTAATGGCTCAAGGGGCCAAATTTGGCTTTTAATGGCAGAGTGCGGCGCGGAGTGCCGCACTCTACCGCCTTAAGGTGGTAGCCCCCAATTTACAATAAGCTGAATTGTTTCATTTGGGCTTCTAGGGCTGGTAATAGGAGCATTTTTAATTCTGCTTGAGTTTGAAAAACTAATTTTTGGCTCAGGGGAACATCGAAGGGAAATTGTCCCCCAGTTTCCTGGCGATCCATTTGTACAATGAGCAGTTGTTCCGATCGTTTACATTGCAAGGCATAGCCTAGTTCTACACAGACTTTTGGACTGGGAAACAATTGGGGAGGATTGGACTCTAGGCTCAGAATTGTTGTCCCATCGGCAATAAAGATTAAGCTACGTCGGAGCTTCCGGAGCAGGGTACTGGAGAGCCGGAGGGGGGCATCACCGGGGCGATGAGACTCTTCTAATTTAAGGGGAATCCGCGATCGTTTGTTCAGGGTCGTGAGGGCTGCAATCAATTCATCCCGTAGGATAATACTGGACGCTTCGTATTCAGTTTGGTAACAGAAAAAAACGATCGGGTCTAAATGACTTAAAACATCTCGTTTGACAAAGTAGAGTTCATGGCTAATTAAGTCTACATTGGCGATCGCATAGCCACCACTCCCTTCAATATAAAACTCAACCAGTTCACCTTGTAAATACCGCTGAAACCATTCTGACTCTTTCACGGTGTCTGAGTCGTCAAGAAAATCAGCCCGTAGCGCTGATTTCAGCAAACTATTTTTACTTAATCGCAAATCTTGGGGACGTTTTTCCAGTTCACGAATGGGCTCATATTCCCGAAGATACCAAGCTTTGAGCGCGATAATGGCCATCTAGTTTAGGGATAGGGTAGAGGATTAGGAGATAGCGTCGGTTTGAATAGTCAATATTAACGAGGTCTAAAATGCTCAATCTATTCGGCTTTTGGCGTGGTTAAGGCCACAAGTCCTGCTCCACCAAAGTAGAGACCAATGACCGGCACGGCTAATAACGTCTGGGTGAGGGGATCGGTGGAAGGGGTTAATATGGCTGCTGCGATCGCTGCCCCGAGAATTACCGATCGCCAATTGGCAAACATTTGCTGGGCGGTGACGAGACCTAAACGCCCCAGTAAATATTGAATGACCGGTACCTGAAAAATTAAGCCGGTACAAAAGAGGAGGGTTAAGATAAAGCGAAAATATTTATCGATCGACCATAGTTGTTCGACCACATCTCCCCCATAGCTTTCAAAGAAGCTCAAGGTGGCGGGGATTAAAACTTCATAGGCAAAAATTAAACCGGCGATAAATAAGAGGGTAGAGCCAAAAACGATCGGAGCTAATAGGCGTTTTTCCGATCGTTTTAATCCCGGTAAAACAAATTGCACAATTTGATAAATGACGAAGGGGCTAGAGACGAGAAGCCCACTATAACCGGCGACTTGAATGGAAACAAAAAAGAATTCGCCAGGAGAAAGTTGTAGGAAACGAGCCCCTTGAGCGGGCAATTCCAACAGTTTGACAATAGGTTTCACAAAGGCAAAGCACAGCATGACCCCAGCAATAATGGCAATGAGGGCGGCAAAAATCCGTTGCCGCAATTCTTCAAAGTGATCGAGAATCCCCATCTCCACATCTTCGAGTGGGTCATCCTCAAGCAGTGGATCCTGATCCTCAAGACGATCGTTCTGGGTAGGTTCACGAAGGGCAGGGGGACGATTAGGGGCAGCCATGATCCGATCGGAAAGGTGATAATAACGTTCTCATCCTAACGCAGGCCACCCCTAAAACGGAAAGGATTGGACGGAGTAGGACAGTGCGGGAGGGATCCCCTGGCACTTCAGGGCTCCTCAGGAGGGGCATGGTATAGTTCAGATTGGGTTTACATCCTGCGTAAACGGGTTACCCACTTAAGGCGCAAGAGTGTGCCGCACCTTCCCTTAAATTTTTTGCTTTTAGCGAAAAGCCCGTCACAGTAGGAACCCCGTTGTGGATTTTTCGAGGTGTCTTATGAAACTTCTGTTGAGATCTTTGCTGGTGCTTGCCCTGGCAATGCTGCTTTGGCCCTGGCAGTCCCATCCGGTTTATGCGGATTCAGCCCCCGCCTTGACTTATCCGTTAACGATTCCGGAACATCTCTCTAGCTTTGAAACCTTGGATGTCGTGGCCCAGCCCACCTCTTATTTAGATCGTGATGCCCTGCAGGTGGAATTGGCTCCAGGGGCAACTGGAGGCGATCGTAATACCTTGGTTCTGATTCCAGGGTTTGAATTTCATGATGGCTGGATTGAAGTGGATATTGCCTCGACGTTACAAGCGGGTGCTCCCGTTTTGGCGAAAGGATTTGTGGGGGTTGCTTTTCGGGTTGAACCTAACGGCGATCAATTTGAAGCCTTCTACCTCCGGCCAGTCAATGCTCGATCGCAAAATCAACTGAATCGTAATCACACCCTCCAGTATTTTTCCTATCCTGACTACGACTTTAACCGTTTGCGGGAAGAAGCTCCGGGAGCCTATGAATCCTATGCCGATATGACCCTGGGAGACTGGGTGTCCCTGAAAATTTTGGTGAACGGGGATCAGGCTGGGCTCTATGTGAATGGTGCAGAACAACCCGCGCTGTTGGTCAATGACTTAAAACTTGGCCCCACTGCCCAGGGAACGATCGCGCTCTGGGTTGATGTGGGTACCCGTGCTTATTTTTCTAATTTGAGGGTTACTCCCCTGGACTGAGCCGTTAGCTCCTCATAACCTCCTCATAATCTCATTCTGATAGAATAGGTTGTATTTTTACCTTGCCCTTTGCTTGTGGAAGCAATGATCCCCATGCCGATTTACAAGAAATTATGAGAGCAGCAGATAATGCTTGTTATGTTGCTAAAAATCGAGGCAGAAATCGTATTTATGTTTATTAAGAAGATGATAAGGAACTCTTAACAGAAAGGATACCGTTAACTCTTTTAGTAAGCTACAACAAGCGATCGATAAAAACCTTTTATGTTTATATTTTCAACCTCTAATTTCCTTAGAGCATCAAGATCAGTATAAACTTTTGGGATCTACTTCCCCTACAGGTTTACCTATTGCAGCCTGTGAAATTCTTCTGCGGATCAAAGATGAAGATGGTAATATTATTCCCCCCGGCCCTTTGGATGACTTTGGCAGTGGCATGTCCTCTTTTAACTATTTGAAACACTTTGCAGTAGATTTCCTAAAAATTGATGGTATGTTTGCAAAAGATATTAGTGTAGATTCCCTCAACTTCAGCATCATTAAAGCCATTCATGACGTGGGTCATGCGATTGGGCTCAAAACGATCGTTGAAGGGGTTGAAGATCTCAATCTCTTGCCCATCTTCCAATCCTTAGGCATTGAATATGCACAGGGATACGGTATTCAGTATCCTCAGCCCCTAGAGCCTCTTGAATTCCCGCAGGCGCGACCGGTCTCAGTTGCTTCTTAGCTTAATCTGTTCACTTTCAATAAGCGCATCCCTTCCAAGCGCAACACCTCAGGGTATAACGTCTTGTAAATCTGGCAATGGGGGCTTTGCAAATCCCAGCGCCCGGTAAATCGAAACGTCTCCACGGGACAGCCGCCGGTACAGCGATAACGGTAGGCAC
>JBEAPM010000101.1:0-3955 GCA_041164445.1 Cyanobacteriota bacterium | reverse complement strand
AAAAGAACATGTTCAATGGTTTAAGTCTTGGCGACTCAGACAAGAGCTTAATGGCTCTATTTTATGGGATAGGAAAGAGGCATTATTTCCCAATTTAAAGTTCTGTGATTCTGTCAAAGATCAGTTAACAAATATTCGTACTGGAGATAAAATGTTACATCCCATTGAAAGGAGACTATCTAACTTACAGACCTATGCTGAAAGTTGGATTAACGGCGCATTTAAACCAGACAAAATTTCTTGTAAGACTACTTCTGAAAGCGAAGCTACGTTACAGCAATATGTCCAGGAAAGAACCTTTCTCTGTCCCGATGGTCAAAATCGAGTTTTTAGTTGGCACGTTCGCCTGACACCTTTAGCTTGGCGTATCCATTTTTATCCAAGTCGAGCCGGAGAAATTTTGATTGGATACATTGGCCCTCATTTGCGGACTTCTAAATTTAACTGAATTCTGAGACCTAGAGCCTAACGGGGGGGTGGAGGGAGTTGGATTTATAACCAGGGCGGATCCTGAACTGCAGAGATAAGACTGTTTTGAGGAACTCGGCTTGTCCACGTCCCCCAGAAAGTTTACTGGATCCCTCGAAAGATCCAAAACATCCAAAATCTAGTTTTAATTTCTACGCAAGAGTAGAAGCGGGTGGCTGCGCCACCCGCCATAATGAATCAAGGTGTTTTACTGAAACAAAAAGCCTGAGAGAATTAACGGAATAAAGATCAATGCAGCAACGATCGCGGTGAGGGTTACGGCATCCACATCCAGAATGATGGGTTGCTTGGGGGAAGGCTTGGGAGCTTTCGACTTCGGAGGAACGTTGGGGTTATTCATAGGTCATACCTCTGACGAAGGATAAATTCTGCGATCGTTAAATCTACGGGAGTCGTGATCTTCAGGTTGGTTTCTTCCCCTTCCACAATTTTGACGGGATGGCGAAAGTATTCAAAAAGAGCGGCATCATCGGTCACTTCTGCCCCGGCTTGTCGTCCCTGCTCGTGACAGGCTTTAATGACCGGTACCGCAAAGCCTTGAGGGGTTTGGGCGGCCCAGAGTTGGCGACGATCGGGGGTTGACTCAATCCAACCCTCCTGATTAACGACTTTGATGGTGTCTTTAACGGGAACAGCTGCGATCAAACCATCGCAGGTTTCTAGAGCTTCACTACAGCGATCGAAGAGGTCTGGAGTGGCTAAGCACCGGGCCCCATCGTGAATCAAAACTTGGTTGGCTTCGGTAGGAAGCGCCTGTAATCCATTGTAAACCGATTCTTGGCGTGTGGCTCCCCCTTCAATCCAGGTTACGGGAATCGGCAACGCTAAATCCGTGACGATCGCTTCAATTTCAGCTTGATCAATGGTTTGTCCAATAATACCAACCCAGGTAATGGTTTGAGATTGGGAGGCTGCTTTTAAGGTCCAGGCCAGTAATGGCTGGTCTAAAAGAGTCAGCAATAACTTATTGCGATCGCTCCCCATGCGGCGACCTACCCCTGCTGCCGGAATCAAAAGATACACGCTCGCGGTTATCCTCTCTAAAATCGATAATGCTCAATAATACTTGATCAAGGCTCTGGGTTACCTGACGATCGTCAAATAGACGAGAGGATTTGTGTTGATATTGAGTTTGAATATGGGTACGCCATTGGGGATTTTTGCCCAGTTCCACCGCAATTTCAAGATACTCTGTCAAAGAATGGGCGATCGTTTCCGTTACGCCTAACCGCTGTAAGATTGCGGCAGAATGACGGCTACGCATTTGCAACCCTGGATAGGTTACCACGGGTAAGCCACAGGCAATTGCTTCTAAGGTGGAATTTCCCCCGTTCCAAGCGATCGTATCTAGGTAAATATCAGCAACCTGTTGTAACTGGAGGTAATTTTCCCAGGATTGTTTTGGCAAAATTTGACAGTAGTCTTGACTGGAAAGCCCAACTTGACTAAAACTATACTCCAATCGTTGCGAGAATTTTTCTGCTAAAAGAAAGGTTTCTAAGAAAACAAAATAGGCGTTGGGTACCTGTTGAGCAATGGCGGGATAGAGATGATCATACTGGGGTAAGTACTTAAATAAAGATTGACAAGACAAGTAGAGAAGACGATCCTCAGGCAATTGGAAAAACGATCGATTTTTTGAATTTTCGGGTATCTGTGGCGTGGCATAACATAACCCTAAATGTGGCAGACGCACGAGGGTTTCTGTATAGTGATCTTGAGCTTGCTCTAGTTCCATTAAATGGCTAGAAAGGTAGTAATCTATGCAAGCTGAACCGGAGGTCACGGGATGTCCCCAAGCTGTACATTGAATGGGGGCAAGGCGCAGCTTAGAAAGCATATAGGTGCGGGGTTCCATGCCCAAATCGGGAAAGATTAGGATCTGTAAGCGATCGTTTCTAATCGTTTCTACCGTTTGCTTAAACCACTCTTCAAAAGTTTCAAATTCTTCTTCCGCCAGGTGCTTAAATTCCGTAGAAGCATCAGCAAAGGCTTTGGTATAGCCATCTAAGTTCTCGCCAAAGTGATAGGTAAAAACTTCAAACTTTTCTCGATCGTGATGTTGAACCCAACCCAAGGCCCAGCGGGCTCCGTTGTGTCGTCGTAGATAGTAGGAGGCATAGCCAATGCGAATTTTGTCAGGGAAAGACCAGGGGGCTAGGGTTACAGGAACCTGCCAGTGGGGATAGCGATGGGCAAGTAAGGTTTCAACGATCGTTGCACATTTAGTTTGAATTTCCCGATCGTTTTCCCCTTGATAGTTTAAAAATGCATGAATGAAGGATCGAAAAAAGGTAAAGAGTTCGTCTTGAACTAGGGGATTGGCAAACTCTAATCTTGCTACCGCATCGATCGCTGTTTCAAAGGCTGCTCGAAACTTGGGGATTTCCTCAGAGTGGGCGTAGAGGATGGGAAAATTAATTTGTTCGAGTAGATTTTGAATTTCAGGAGTCTTAAAAAACCGCAGATTTTTCACCAGATCACGGCTCAGGTGACTATCACTTTGCTTATTCAGACACAGGAGTAAAGATTTGAGTTGGGCTGAATCTAAGGGAACCTGATTAGCCAGGTGGGTGAGGGTTTTCGTGACCGTCGATCTGACGGCATTCGTCTGCTTTAAGACTTGATCACATTCACAGAGTTTGAAGGCACTGGCAAAATGAGTGGGATCTATTTCTAACGATCGCTGATAGGCGATAATTGCCTCAACATAATTATTTTGAGCGGCGAAATATTGTCCCTGATAAAAGAATTGCTCACTGGTTGTGGCATGAACCAAGGTAAGATTATGGAAAACTTCAGCATTATTGGGTGATAACTGTAATGCTTTTTGATAGGCTTGAATCGCAAGTTGAGGACGATCGGTTTGTGCCAGCAAATTACCAAGATTGAGATAAAGCCCAAAATGCCAAATACTTTCCGCTAAACCGGCTCGATAGATCGCCTCTGCTGCCTCCCATTGCCTCAATCTTGCCAGGAGTCCCCCTAACGCAGTGTAACTATTAAGATGCTGAGGATTGAGATCAATAGCGTGTTGGTAAGCCTGGAGGGCACGATCCCAGTTTTCTAAGGCTTCTTCCACTAAACCAAGGCTGTAATAAGAGACACTACTGCTGAAATCCATCACGATCGCTTTTTGCAGAGCCGCTTTAGCTTCTGCGTAACGCTGAACCTGGAAGAAAGCACTGCCTAAATCTGCCCAGAAGGAGGCAATAAAGGGATTGTAAGAAATTGCCGTTTGATAAGCTTGAATGGCGTTAGTCCATTGTTGAGCTTGAAAGAATTGAATCGCCTGATCTTTGCAATCATTGGCATTTTTTAAACGATCGTTATACAGGGTTTCTACGATCGTTTGCCCCTTCTTGAGTTGTAACACCGGTAAGGCTGACCAGTCCGCTTGAATCGAATCGGGCATCAGCTCATTTAGGGAAGGATCTAAGGTCTCCCCAGTATTGAAGGTACGGGG